>JBJEVP010000289.1:0-1511 GCA_051884475.1 Candidatus Spyradosoma sp. | reverse complement strand
CGGGAAAAGCGTATTCTCGCCGCCAAAAATTTTTCAACGGTATGGAATACGAAGCAGTCATCGGTCTGGAAATTCACGTGCAGCTCAAGGCAAAGAGCAAGGTCTTCGCGGGAGCACCCGCCGGATTCGGCGAGCCGCCGAACCGCCTGATCGACCCGACCGTGCTCGCGCTCCCGGGCGCGCTGCCCGTGCTGAACCGCGAATCCGTCGAAAAATCGATGAAGTTCGGGCTGATGATCGACGCGAAGATGCCGAGCATTTCCCGCTGGTCGCGCAAAAATTATTTTTACCCGGACAGCCCGAAGAACTACCAGATCACGCAGCTCGCGGACGAAGCGATCGTCGGCCCCGGCGAAGTCGAGATCGAGCTGCCCGGCCCGTCACGCAACGTGATGGGCGAGCACAAGAAAATCCGCATCAACCACGCGCACCTCGAGGAGGACGTCGGCAAGCTCACGCACGGCGGCACGACCTCGCTCGTCGACTACAACCGCGCGGGAACGACGCTGCTCGAGATCGTCACCGAGCCCGACATGCACTCCGCGGAGGAGGCCGTCGCGCTGCTCAACGCGCTGCGCATGATCCTGAACGCCGCCGGGCTTTCCGACTGCGACATGGAAAAAGGCCAGCTGCGCTGCGACGCGAACGTGTCCGTGCGCCCCGCGGGAACGTCCGAGCTGCGCACGCGCACGGAAATGAAGAACGTGAACTCGCTCACGGGCGTGCGCAACTGCATCAATTTCGAAATCCGCCGCCAGATCCGCGCCTACGAAAACGGCGAGACCGTCGTCCAGGAAACGCGCGGCTGGAACGCCGAAACCGGGCACACCTATTCGATGCGCTCCAAGGAAAACGCGCACGACTACCGCTACTTCCCCGATCCCGACCTCATGCCCGTGAAGCTCGACGCGGAATGGCTCGCGCGCCTCAAGGCGGACCTGCCCGAAAAGCCCTTCGACCGCCAGCGCCGCTACATGGCGGACTTCGCGCTGCCCTACACCGTCACTTCCGTGCTCGTGCCCGACCGCGCGCTGTGCGAATTTTTCGAAAAATCCGTCGCCGCGTTCCCGAAGGCGCCGCAGCACACCGCGAACCTCATCGTGAACGAAATCCTGCGCGAAATCGCCGCCGCGGGAACGGACGCGACCATCGCCGACAGCCGGATTTCCCCCGAGGCGCTCGCCGGGCTCGTCGAAGCCGTCGAAGCGGGAACGATCTCCAAACAGCAGGCGAAGGACGTGTTCGCGGAAATGTGGGCAAGCGGAAAATCCGCCGCGGAAATCATCAAGGAAAAAGGCCTCGCGCAGAGCTCCGACTCCGGCGAGCTCGAAGCGATGATCTCCGGCGTGCTCGCCGACCCGAAGAACGCCGACGCCGTCGCCTCCTTCAAAAACGGGAACGACCGCGTCATCAACGTGCTCAAGGGCCAGGTGATGAAGGCGTCGCGCGGCAAGGCGAATCCCGCGAAGGTGGACGAAATCATGCGCCGCCTCCTCGCGTGAGCGGAGCGC
>JBJEVP010000288.1:0-1515 GCA_051884475.1 Candidatus Spyradosoma sp. | reverse complement strand
TTCGACGAGGTCATCGCTTCGACGAAGCGATGACCTCGTCGATGGAGCCTTTCATGTAGAAATGCTGCTCGGCGATGTCGTCCACTTCGCCCTTGAGAATGGTGTCGAGCGAGCGCACGGTGTCGGCGACGGAGCAGTACGCGCCGTCCATGCCCGTGAACTGCGACGCGACGTGGAAGGGCTGCGAGAGGAACTTCTGAATTTTGCGCGCGCGGGAGACGGTGAGCTTGTCTTCGTCGGAAAGCTCGTCCATGCCGAGAATCGCGATGATGTCCTGCAGGTCCTTGTATTTCTGCAGCACGGCCTGCACGGCGCGGGCGACGCGGAAGTGGTCTTCGCCGACGATCTGCGGCGTGAGCGCCTGCGAGGTCGAGGCGAGCGGATCGACGGCGGGATAAATCGCGAGCTCGGCGATTTTGCGGTCGAGAACGATCGTCGAGTCGAGGTGCGCGAACGTGTTCGCGGGCGCGGGGTCCGTCAGGTCGTCCGCGGGAACGTAAACGGCCTGGAACGACGTGATGGAGCCTTTTTTCGTCGAGGTGATGCGTTCCTGCAGGTTGCCCATTTCCGTCGCGAGCGTCGGCTGATAACCGACGGCGGACGACGAGCGGCCGAGCAGCGCGGACACTTCCGAGCCCGCCTGCGAGAAACGGAAGATGTTGTCGATGAACAGCAGCACGTCCTGCCCCTTTTCGTCGCGGAAGTATTCCGTCATGGCGAGCGCGGTCAGCGCGACGCGCATACGCGCCCCCGGCGGCTCGTTCATCTGGCCGTACACGAGCGCGACCTTCGACTTGGAGATGTCGTTCGTGTCGATGACGCCGGACTCGCACATTTCGCGGTAGAGGTCGTTGCCCTCGCGGGAACGCTCGCCGACGCCCGCGAACACGGAGTAGCCGCCGTGCGCCTTCGCGATGTTGTTGATGAGCTCCATGATGAGCACCGTCTTGCCGACGCCCGCGCCGCCGAACGCGCCGACCTTGCCGCCCTTCACGAACGGGCAGATGAGGTCGATGACCTTGATGCCCGTCTCGAGCAGTTCCGCGCCCGTGCTCTGCTCGACGAGCGGCGGCGGGTTGCGGTGAATCGGGTATTTCTTCGTGCACGCGACCGCGCCCTTGCCGTCCACGGGATCGCCCGTGACGTTGAAGATGCGCCCGAGCACGCCTTCGCCGACGGGCGCCTGAATCGGCGCTCCCGTGTCGACGATGGGCATGCCGCGCACGAGCCCGTCCGTCGTGCTCATCGCGACCGCGCGGACGACGCCCGCGCCGAGGTGCTGCTGCACTTCGAGCACGAGCCGCGTCGGCGCGCCGTTGAGCGTGTAGTTCACTTCCAGCGCGTTGTAGATCGCGGGAATCGTCTTTTCGTCGAACTGCGCGTCCACGACCGCGCCGATGATCTGGGTAATTGTTCCTGTTGTAGTCATAAATTATTTACTTTTCCTTTAAGCTTTAAGCTCTTCCCGCTCAGCCGGCGTTGGAGGCGGCGAGCTCGTTGATTTCGTTGGTGATG
>JBJEVP010000287.1:0-1516 GCA_051884475.1 Candidatus Spyradosoma sp. | reverse complement strand
AACGTTCCCGCGCAGTAAAAATTTTTCTGTAAATCGTCATGAGCTGGGAAAATTTCAAGGAAAACTACATCGAGTTCGACGCGCTGAAGTTCGCGATCGACCTCAGCCGCGTCGGCTTCCCGAAGGGCTACGTCGAAGAAGCCGCGCCGATGCTCGCCAAGGCGTTCGACGCGATGGCGGAGCTCGAAAAGGGCGCGATCGCCAATCCGGACGAAAACCGCATGGTCGGGCACTACTGGCTGCGCGCGCCGCAGCTCGCGCCGACGGCGGAGCTCGCCGCCGAAATCGCGGGAACGACCGACCGCATCGAAGCCTTCGCGAAGAAGGTGCACGCGGGCGAAATCCGCGGGAGCGCCGGCGCGTTCAAAAATCTGCTCTGCATCGGCATCGGCGGGAGCGCGCTCGGCCCGCAGTTCGTCGCCTCCGCGCTCGGCATGCCCGGCAAGGACAAACTGAAGGTGTATTTCCTCGACAACACGGACGCGGACGGATTCGACGCCGTCTTCGCGGAGCTTGAAGGCAGGCTCGGCGAAACGCTCTGCGTCGTGACGTCGAAGTCCGGCAGCACGCCGGAGCCGCGCAACGCGATGATCGAGACCGAAGCCCGCTACAAGGCGGCGGGACTGGACTTCGCGAAGCACGCCGTCGCCGTGACGGGCGTCGGCTCGCAGCTCGACAAGACGGCGGTCGCGCAGGGCTTCATCGAACGCTTCCCGATGTGGGACTGGGTCGGCGGCCGCACGAGCGAAACGGCGGCGGTCGGGCTTCTGCCCGCCGCGCTGCAGGGGCTGGACATCCGCGGGCTGCTCGCGGGAGCGGCCGCGATGGACGCGCAGACGCGTTCCCGCGACGCGCGCGCGAATCCCGCCGCGCTGCTCGCGCTCGCCTGGTATTTCCTCACCGACGGCAAGGGCGCCAAGGACATGGTGATTCTGCCCTACAAGGACCGCCTGCTGCTTTTCGCGCGCTACCTGCAGCAGCTCATCATGGAATCGCTCGGCAAGGAAAAGGACCTCGCCGGGAACGTCGTCAACCAGGGCATTTCCGTTTACGGGAACAAGGGCTCGACGGACCAGCACGCCTACATTCAGCAGCTGCGCGAGGGCGTGCCGAACTTTTTCGCGACGTTCATCGAAGTGCTCCGCGACCGCGCGGGAACGAGCGTCGAAGTCGATCCCGGCGTGCGCGCGGGCGACTATCTCGAAGGCTTCCTGCTCGGCACGCGCGAGGCGCTCACGGAAAAGGGACGCGCCTCGGTCACGCTGACCGTCGAGGACGTGACGCCGGGCAGCGTCGGCGCGCTCATCGCGCTGTTCGAGCGCGCGGTCGGCTTCTACGCGACCTTCATCGGCATCAACGCCTATCACCAGCCCGGCGTCGAAGCCGGCAAGAAGGCGGCGGCGGGCATCCTGAAGCTGCAGGTGCGCATCGTCGAATTTCTGAAGGCGCACGCGCCGGAAAAATTCACGGCGGAAGCGCTCGCGGAAAAATTAGAGCTTGAAAACCGCACGGAATT
>JBJEVP010000286.1:0-1526 GCA_051884475.1 Candidatus Spyradosoma sp. | reverse complement strand
ATCAGCAGCTGCGCCGTGAGCACGCGCAGGAACATCGTGAGCGGATAGACGGTCGCGTAGGCGACGTTCGGCGCTTCGTTCTGCGCGACGCTGTTCGCGTAGGCGAGCGCGGGCGGGTCCGTCGTCGCGCCCGCGACGAGTCCCATCACGGAATAATAGTTCAGCTTGAACACGCCGCGCGCCACGAAGCCCACGACGAGCAGCGGCACCGTCGTGATGCAGAAGCCGATCAGCACCCACCAGTAGCCGCCGCCGAGCACCGCCTGCAGAAAGCCGTTGCCCGCGCCGAGCCCGACGCTCGCGAGAAAGAGCAGAATGCCGATTTCGCGGATCATCAGGTTCGCCGCGATCGGCGTGTAGGTGACGAGGTGCGACTTGTAGCCCCAGCAGCTGAGCAGGATCGCGATGATGAGCGGCCCGCCCGCGAGCCCCAGCTTCAGCGGCTGCGAAAGCCCGGGAAGCGCGAACGGAATGCTCCCGAACACCACGCCCAGCGCGATGCCGAGAAAGATCGAGACGAGGTTCGGGTGGTCGAGCCGCTTCAGCTCGTTCCCGAGCACTTTTTCGACCTCGTTCACCGCGTGCTCGGGGCCGACGACGTTCACGCGGTCGCCGAGCTGCAGGCGCAGCGTCGGATTCGCGATGAGCACGACGCCCGCGCGGTTGATGCGCGTGATCGCCACGCCCATCGAGCGGTAGACGTCGAGCCGGCCGAGCGCGCGCCCGTTCACGCTTTCGCGCGTCACGATGATGCGCCGGCGCACGATGGCGGACTTGATGTGCTCCCAGTCCGAAATGCCCCAGTTGACGACCTTGCCGAAGAACGCGGCGATCGTCTCGGCGTCGTCCTTCGCGGAAATGACGAGCAGGCGGTCGCCCGCGGCGAGCACGGTGTCGCCCGTCGGGAGCGTCGGCGCCTCGTTCCCGCGGCGGTGCCGCGAAATGACGAAGCGGCGGCTGAACAGGCGCGTGATTTCGGAGATCTTCTTGCCGATGATCGCCGGATTCTGCACTTCGAGCGTGACGGCGGTCGAATTGTCGCCGCTGGTCGGATTCGTCGCCTTGAGCGCTTCGGTCTCCTTGTCCAAAGAAATCTTGAAGACGGCGCGCACGACGATCAGCGAAAGAATGATGCCCACGACTCCGAGCGGATACGCGCACGCGTAGCCCTGCCCGAGCGTTCCCGCGAGCTGCTCGATCACGCCGTCCGTCGTCGCCCCTGCGGGAACGCCGCCGGCCTGTTCGACGAGCCGTGCCGAGGCGTCCGGATTCGTCTTCACGATTTCCGCGAGCGCCTGCTGCGCCGCGCCGAGGCCGGGCGTGTTCGTGATCGCGCCGGAAAGCACGCCGACCATCGTCGGCATCGGAATGCCCGTGATGAAATGAAACGCGACCGTCAGCAGCACGCCGAGCAGCACGACGGACGCCGCGAGCCCGTTCATCAGCATTCCGCCCTTCTTGAACGAGGCGAAGAAGCCCGGCCCGACCTGAAGCCCGATCGTGAACACGAAAAGAATCAGCCCGAA
>JBJEVP010000285.1:0-1549 GCA_051884475.1 Candidatus Spyradosoma sp. | reverse complement strand
TGTCGCTTCCGCGCGAGACACGTCTTTATTTCAACGCGAAGAACGCAAAGAAAACAAATCTGAACCGGGAAGGAACAAAAGAGAAAGAAGAGAGAGAGAGAGACACGGACGGAACAGATGAAAACAGATTTCGCGCGAAGCGCGTAAGGTACGCGCGATTCCCATCGCTCGTCTATTTCTCCTCAAAGGATTTGTTCCTCTAAGCTCTCACCCCTCAGCTCTCCTCATTTTTTTGCCCGAGCAAAAACTTTGAACTCTCAATTATTCACTATCCGTTATCCACTATCCATTATTCACTGTCTCTCTCACTCCTCAGCTCTCCTCGTTTTCTTTCAACGCAAAGAACGCGAAGAAAACCGCGAAGTCAAAGAAAGTAAAAAAAGCGTTCCCGCGATTAAATCACGGGAACGCCCACCATAACTAACTTCATTAATCTCTAATGAGTTTCCCCGCCGAGTCTTCCCGACGGGAAAGTCTTTTTTATGAAGCGCTTCGCGCTGTTTAAGGTTTGGAGAACGAACCTTGAACGACAAACCCTAAACGGCGCCGAAGGCGCTTCCTCTTTAAGCTTTAAGCCTTAAACTTTAAGCTTTCTTCGTCCGCCGCCGACGCGCCGCCACCAGCGCAAGCGCTCCCGCGCCCGCAAGCAGCCCGAACGCCGAAGGCTCAGGAACCGTCAGCGTCAGAGACAGCGTGCCGTTCTCGTAGCCGGCGATGTCCCAGCCGCTGTCCAGAAGACCTTGCGCAAGCGAAAAGTCGGCTTCCGTCAAACCGTCCGTCAGCGTGTCCGCGATTTTGAAATCGTAGCGGGTAATCGCCGATTCCGTCAGCAGAGACACACCCGCGAGATCCGCCGTGTCGATCGACGAGATCGTCACGACCGTATCCGCCGCAAGAGCCGAGTCCGCCGCGCCGGTGATCGCAGCCGTCGTCGCATACGCCGAGCTCAGCGCGATTTCGATGTTCGTCTGCGCGAGCGTCACGCCGCTGCCGACTTCCAACTGACCGCCGGAAAGACGGACCTTATGATAGTCGGCAAATCCGGCATATTCTGCCGCAAGCGTAGCGCCAAGAGCTGTGTCGCTCCCCGCGATGATTTTTCCTTCCGCAACATTGACGATGAAAAAGCTTCCTTCCGTATTCGTTCCGGAAAGCGTCAGCGTTCCGCTGCCGACTTTGCGAATTTCTTGTCCAAAAGCAGAGATGCTTCCGGAAAGTTCGTTTCCGTCATGCGCCGAGCTCACGATAACCGATGACGTAAGGGAGAGAGTATTCGATACCGTCAGCGCGTTTCCGCTCGCATCGGTCCCGAGTTTCAATTCCGGAGTCCCTTGAATCGTCAGCGCGCCGCCGCCCAGCGCGTTGTTGTGCCCGAGTTCGAGCGTTCCCGCGGAAAGCGTCACGCCGCTCGTGTTCGCGGAATTGTCGCCGCTCAGCGTCAGCGTTCCCGCGCCGGCTTTCTTCAGCGCGATGCCGTCCGCGATCGTTCCCGAAAACGTCGTGTCTGACGCCTGGTTCAGCGTCAGCGTCGAAGACGAAACGCCGCTGC
>JBJEVP010000284.1:0-1551 GCA_051884475.1 Candidatus Spyradosoma sp. | reverse complement strand
CGACGACGGCGCGCCCGTCCTGAAGCGCCTCTTCGTGGACGGCGAGGAATTCTGAACGCGTCCCCGCCGGCGGCGCGCTCGAAACTTCGGCGGAAATTATCAATTGAGCGCGGCGCGGGAACGCGCTAAAATCGCGTTCCGATTTATGAGCCATTCAGATTGCATTCTCATCAGAAACGGACGCGTCATCGACCCCGCCTCGGGACGGGACGAAATCGGAGACCTCGCCGTCGCCGACGGCAAAATCGTCTCGGCGCTCACGCCGGAGCAGGCGGAGCGGGCGCGCGTGATCGACGCGACGGGCAAGGTCGTCGCGCCGGGCTTCGTCGATCTGAACGCTCACCTTTACCAGCCGGGCAAGACCGCGCGCGAAACGTTCGCTTCGGGAACGGCGGCGGCCGCGGCGGGCGGCTTCACGACCGTCGTCTGCACGCCCGACGACAAGATCTGCATCGACAACGCGGGAACGGTGCGCCTCGTCAAGGAGCTCGTGGACGCGGACGCCCGCGTGAACGTGCTTCCGGCGGGCAACATCACGCTCGGCGGCAAGGGCGAATCGCTCGCGCCCGTCGGCGCGCTGAAGAAAGCGGGCTGCGTCGCGATCACCGATTCCGTCGGGGGAGTCGTGAACAACGAAATCATGCGCTGCGCGCTCGATTATTCGAAGATGTTCGACATCGCCGTCTTCGACCATTGCCAGGATTCCAGCATGACCGCGACGGGCGTCATGCACATGGGCGCGGAAGCGCTTCACCTCGGCCTGCGCGGCCTTCCCCGCGCGGCGGAAGACATCGTCGTCTCGAGCGACATTCTGCTCTGCGAGGCGACGCGCGCGCGCCTGCATCTGCAGCACATCAGCTCGGGCCGCTCGGTCGAGCTCATCCGCGAAGCGAAGAAACTCGGCACGAAGATCACCGCCGAAGTCTCGCCCCAGCATCTTCTGCTCACCGACAAGGACGTCGGCGACTACGACACGAACAAGAAGATCAATCCTCCGCTGCGCGAGGAAAGCGACCGCCTCGCGCTCGTCGCCGGACTCAAGGACGGCACGATCGACGCGATCGCGAGCGACCACTCGCCGCGCACGCCCACGGAGAAGGACTGCGAATTCGACTACGCGCCCTTCGGCGTGATTTCGCTCGAGACCGCGCTCGCCGTCTCGCTCGAAGCGCTTTACCGCAGCGGAGAAATGACGCTCCCGCAGATCGTGGAGAAGCTGACCTGCGCTCCCGCGAAAATTCTCGGAATCGACGCGGGAACGCTCGCCGTCGGCGCGGCGGCGGACGTCGTCGTGTTCGATCCCGACGCGGAATGGACGCCCGAGGCGGACGCGCTCAAGTCCAATTCCAAAAACTGCGCCGTGCTCGGACGCGTCCTCCACGGGCGCGTGCTCGCGACGCTCTGCGGCGGGAAAGCGGTCTACGACGCCCTCGGCGAATGAGCCCCGCCGGAAGTCGGGGATTTTTCCCCGGTCTTCCGATTTTTAATTTCCCGCCGCGCAGAGCTTTTCCGCGAAGCGCTCGGCGTAGAGCGGAATCCAGGTCACGCCCT
>JBJEVP010000283.1:0-1551 GCA_051884475.1 Candidatus Spyradosoma sp. | reverse complement strand
CGACCGCAAGGTGAGCGAGACCGCGCTCTGCCGCGTGACGCGCAACGCGGACATTCCCGTGGACGAAAGTCTGCTCGAATACTCCGCCGACGGCGGCGCCGGGGATTTCCGCGAAGTCATGCAGGCGATGCTGAAGAAGCGGCGGCGCCTCGCCGTCGTGCGCGTGCAGTTTCGCGACGCGCCTTCGGAAGACCTGGAAAAGGCGATTCGCGAGCCGCTCGAAGTCTCCGCCTCCGAATGCGTCACGGAAAAGATGCCGCTCGATTTTTCCTTCGGCTTCTCGCTTCCGGCGAAGCTCGGGAACGCGCCGCGCGAGTTCGCGTCGAAGCCGCTCCCGGCGATCGTTCCCGTCGAGTTCCGCGGGAACGCCGCCGAGACGATCCGCGGGAAGGACCTGCTGCTCGCGTATCCGTTTCACGCGATGAAGCCCTTCGTGCGCCTGCTCGAGGAAGCGGCGGACGACCCCGACGTCCTCTCCGTGCGCATTTCGCTCTACCGCATGTGCTCGCACAGCAAAATCGCGATGGCGCTCGCCCGCGCCGCCGAAAACGGCAAGGAAGTGCTCTGCGTGCTCGAACTGCGCGCGCGCTTCGACGAACAGAACAACATCGACTACGCGGAAACGCTCGAGCGCGCCGGCTGCACCGTCATCTACGGGCTGCCCGACTACAAGGTCCACGCGAAGCTCTGCCTCATCACCTACCGCACGCCGGCGGGAACGCGCACCATCACGCAGATCGGCACGGGCAACTACAACGAAAAGACGTCCGCGCTCTACACCGACCTCAGCCTCGTCACCGCCGACCCCGCCGCCGGGCGCGACGCCGCGAAGATCTTCAACGCGCTCGGCGTCGGCGCGTTCCCGCGCAGCCTCGAAACGCTCTGGTGCGCGCCGAACGCGTTTCTCGAAAACGTGCTCGCCGAAATCGACGCGGAAATCGCCGCGCGCCGTGCGGGGAGCGACGACGCGGGCGTCGCGATCAAGGTCAACGGACTGAACAATCTCGCCGTGATGCGCAAGCTCGTCGAAGCCTCGCGCGCGGGCGTCCGCGTGGAGCTCTTCGTGCGCGGCATCTGCTGCCTGCGCCCCGGCGTTCCCGGCGCGACGGACAACGTTTCCGTGCGCAGCGTCGTCGGCACCTACCTCGAACACTCGCGCATCTTCGCCTTCGGGAAAAACGCGCGGGAACGCGTCTTCATCGGCTCGGGCGACCTGCTCAACCGCAACCTCGTGCGCCGCGTCGAAGTCTTCACGCCCGTGCGCGACGCGGACGCGCGCGCCGAGGTGCTGAACATTCTCGACACCATCCGCCGCGACAACCGCAAGGCGTGGGAAATGCTTCCCGACGGTTCCTACCGCAAGCCGCCGACGGACGCCGCCGCGCTCCCGCCCTGCGATTCGCAGCTCGCCCTCCGCGCCCGTTTCGCGGAAAAGGCGGAGGCGGAAAAACGCGCCGCCGCCGAGCGTTCCCGAGCGCCCGCGCCGGGAGCGTCCGTCCCGCAGCCCGCCGTCGCCGCCCCGCGTTCCCGCGGCTTCTTCGCCCGCCTCTT
>JBJEVP010000282.1:0-5901 GCA_051884475.1 Candidatus Spyradosoma sp. | reverse complement strand
CGTTCACGGGCGAGCCGTCCGCGCGCCGCGTCGTCTTCGCGAAATCGTACTGAGCGCCGTCCGCGGGCTCATGCCGGAGGCGTTCGGGAAAACGCCTCCGCAAAAATTCGCTTCCGCCGCATGTATAAGAACTTCCTCAAACGCCTTTTCGACTTCACGCTCGCGCTCGGCGCGCTGATCGCGTTTTCGCCGATCATCGGCGCGGTCTGCGTCGCGCTGCATTTCGCGAACAAGGGCGCGGGAACGTTCTTCACGCAGGCGCGGCCCGGGAAAGACGGAAAAATCTTCCACGTCGTCAAATTCAAGACGATGACCGACGAGCGCGACGCCTCCGGCGAACTCCTGCCCGACAGCGCCCGCATGACTCGGATCGGACGCTTCCTGCGCAAGAGCTCGCTCGACGAGCTCCCGCAGCTGTTCAACATTCTCCGGGGCGACATGTCAATCGTCGGCCCGCGCCCGCTCCTGCCGGAATACCTCCCGCTCTATTCGCCGGAACAGGCGCGAAGGCACGAAATCCGCCCCGGAGTCACGGGCTGGGCGCAGACGCACGGACGCAACGCGATTTCGTGGAAAAAAAAGTTCGAGCTCGACGTGTGGTACGTCGATCACGTCTCGTTCGCGACAGACGTGAAGATTCTTTTTCTCACCGCGCTGAAGGTGCTCCGACGCGAAGGCGTGAACAGCTCCGACGCGCCGGGAACGGAAGTGACGATGCCGAAATTCGACGGCACGAACTGAGCCGCGCGGAAATGCGAGGGAAGACTTCTCGCGAAAAATCCGTGAAACCGGTGCAATTCGCGGATTCAGTTTTCATCCACGAATTTCTCGAATTGCACGAATTCGGCGTCCGAGAACACGTCCGCTTGCAAAAAACGTTCCCGCGAGGATAATCCCCGCGGGAACGCACACATGAAATCTTCAATATTGCTTTGAAGTTCCGGCGGTTCTTCACGCCGCCGAAAGGATTTTTCGTGAAGCGCTTCGCGCCGTGTATGGTTTAAGGAGTAAGGTGTAGAAAAAATAAACCTTGAACGACAACCCCCAAACAGCGCCGAAGGCGCTTCTCTTTAAGCTTTAAGCATTAAACTTTAAGCTTTCTTCTGGCGCCGCCGACGCGCCGCCACCAGAGCAAGCGCTCCCGCGGCCGCCAGCAGCCCGAACGCCGAAGGCTCGGGAATGGTGGAAACGACAACATGAGCCTTGTATGATGTCGAATGAGGCGTCGTATAGTTGGAGAAAAAGCCGACGCTAGTGTCTGATGTAGAAAGGACGTCGTTCGACCACGCGGCTAGGGTCGTCGTCACAAAAGAACCTGTTGTGATCGTAGAAAGTGTCGTCGCCTCCGAAACGAAAAGCACATCGTATGATTTGGCTGCATCCAGCTCGATATGCGCTCCAAGTTCATTTACGAAATTTGAAAATGTCGCGATATACGTCGTGGCACCTCCGACGACAAGCGAACTTCTCACGAGCGAATCTGATATCGCCAAAAAACTGTCTGTGCCGTTTTCACGAATGACAGCTTTCGTTGATGCGAGGTCGCCTGTCCAAGAGTCGTCTTTTCGCCCTAAGATTCCGATAGAATCAAGAATCAAGTTATCCATCGACTCATCATAGCCTCTCATCCAATCTGCCGACAAAGAAAATGAAACACCGGCGTAAGTTCCCCCTGTCGTAAAACGAGTATTGTCGGGGTAATCGGTTTCAATTGTTGCGTTCGCGGCGTCCGCGAGAGGCGTTCCCGCGACGAGAAGCGCAGCGAGCGTCCACAGCGGTCTGTTTTTAATCGAGATGTTCATATGAGCTTTTGTTGAGGATTAAATTTCTTTGTCGATGTTCTCCGAAGAGGAATTCTCTTCCGGCAGGTGTATTACACCCAATATTTTTTCAATGAGCTCGCCCACCGACGAATGTTCCTCCACGGCGCGAGCCTTGAGTGCTTCGAAAACATCGGAGTCCAAGAGCAGTTCCACTTTTTCTTTTTGAGGAGTTGTCATCGTTTTTGCGTTTTCAGATATTTTTCGATTGCCCGTTGAATCCAGTCCGAAAGCGTAAGCCCTTCCTCACGAGCGCGGCGCACCCACTCCTCCTTGTTCTCGCGAAGCGTGTAGAAGGAAATGCCGACTTTCTTGGCTGAGCGTTGGTTGGGCATAAACTCTCGAATCTGAGCAACATTCTGCACAGGTGTCTAACACCTTGCAAGCGTTTTTAATCTCCGTGCGAAAATCGCACGGATTCGGCGTCCGAAACCTTCACTCCGCGCCGAAGGAGGAGGAATCCGAAAGGCGCACGACGCCGGAGATTTCGGGAGCGCCGCGCCCCGGCAACGGCTCGAACACGGAGACGACGAGCGCGTCGCCGCCGTCCGAGCAGACGAAGCGGTAATTCGTTCCCGCGACGACCTGCGTCGAGACCTTTTCGGGCACGAGCCCGGCGTGCGGCGTTCCCGCCGTCGCGCGCGCGAAGACCTCGAGCGCGTCGTCCGGCACGGGCGAAATCCATTCTCCGAACGCGCCGCACAGCGCCTTCGCGTCCGCCGCCGATCCGCGTTCCGCGTTCCCGAGGAAGCACCCGGCGACTCCGCCGAGCGCGAACGCCGTCAAAAGCGTTCCCGCCGCGATTTTTCTGATTTTTTCCGAAGTCATCGTCTGATGAAGCGGCGCGGCCGACGCGTTCCCGCAAAAAAAAAACGTCGCGGCCGCGCGGAGCGCGCTCATTCGTAGATTTCGCGCTGTTTGTTCGGCCCCATGTCGGGCCCGACCTTGCCCTGCTCTTCGAGAATGTCCATGATCTTCGCGGCGCGGTTGTAGCCGATGCTGAGCTTGCGCTGCAGGTTGGAAATGGAAGCGCGCTTCGTCGTGCGTATCACGTCCCAGGCCTTGCCGACGAGGTCGTCGCGGGAATCGGAAACGCCGTTCCCGGCGGAGCCGTCGCCGTCCTCGTCGCCCTCGGCGGCGTAGCTGTCGATCGCGGAAGCGACGTCGTCCGCGTATTTCGGCTTTCCGTTCTTCTCGGCGAGGAACTTCACGATCTCCTCGATTTCCTCCTCGGAGACCCACACGCCCTGCGCGCGCTGCGGGAACGGCGAGCCCGGCCCGAGAACGAGCATGTCGCCCTTGCCGATGAGCGTCTCCGCGCCGACTTCGTCGAGAATGATGCGCGAGTTCGTGCCCGAAGTGACTCGGAGCGCGATGCGCGTGCCCAGATTCGCCTTGATGAGCCCGGTGACGGTCTTCGCGTCGGGGCGCTGCGTCGCGAGAATGAGATGGATCCCCGCCGCGCGGGCCTTCGCCGTGAGCCGGGCGACCCCGGTCTCGATTTCCGCCGCGTTCTGCGCCATGATGTCGGCGAACTCGTCGATGACGCAGACGATGTAGGACATTTTTCTGCGCCCGCGCAGTTCGTCGAGCACGCCCTCGTCGCGCGGAACGGCGACGTCCGCGGGAACGCCGTCGCCGGAGACGGCGTTTTCTTCGTCCGCGTTTTCGGGAGAAAGATTCTGCACGCCGGTGAACGCGTCGTCGTTCTCGGACGCGGCGGCGAGTTCGGCGAGGCGCGCGGCCTCCGCCTTGTCCTTTTCGATTTTCGCGTTGTAGCCGACGATGTTGCGCACGCCCGCCTCCTCGAGCAGCTGATAGCGGCGCTCCATCTCGTCGATCAGCCATTTGAGCGCGCCGGGAGCGCGCTTCATGTCGGTGATCACGGGAATGAGCATGTGCGGAGCGTCGTTGTACACCTTGAGTTCGACGACCTTCGGATCGACCATCACGAGGCGCACTTCCTCCGGCGAGGCGTGGTAGAGAATCGAGGTGATGATGCCGTTGAGGCAGACGGACTTTCCGGAGCCGGAAGAGCCCGCGATCAGCCCGTGCGGCATTTTCGCGAGGTCGATCAGCACGGGTCTTCCCGTGACGTCCTTGCCGAGAACGGCGGGAATCTCCATCCTGTTTTCGTGCCAGGCCTTGGATTCGAGCACCTCGCGGATGAGCACCGATTTCGGCCGCTTGTTCGGCACCTCGATGCCGATCGTCCCGTGTTCGGGAACGCTCGCGAGACGCGCGGACTGCGCCTGCAGCGCCATCGCGACGTTGTTCTGCAGGTTGAGAATGCGCTCCGCCTTGACGCCCGCGCCGGGCTTGATCTCGTAGCGCGTGATCGTGGGCCCGACCTGCGCGGAGGAGAGCGTGGCGGGGCATTTGAAGTTCGCGAGCTCGTTGATGATGATCTGTCCGCGCGCCTCGTAGTCCTCGCCTTGGTCCGGGGCGTCCGCCTTCGGGGCGGCGAGCAGATCGAGCGGCGGAAACACGTAGTTTCCGCGCACGGGAACGGCTTCGGCGTCGTCGGCGCGTTCGAGCGTCTCGGCGGCGACGACCTTGAGCGTTCCCGCGGGAACGTCGTCGGATTCCGCGTTCCCGTCGGGGTCCGGAGCGGAGTCCTCGGACTCGGCGGGAACGGAAACGTTCCCGTCGGGCGCTTCCGTCTCCGCGTCGAAATCGATGGGCGTGAGCGTGGCGTCGGAGGGCAGTTCCTCGAGCACGGGAGAAGCGTCCTGCGGAATCGCGTCGTCGGCGACGGGAACGCCGGAGAAATCCTCGTCCTCGACGTCGAAGCCTTCGGATTCGGCGGGCGCTCCCGCGGCGACTTCGTCGATCGGCGTCGGCTCGACGGCGTCGGAAGCGGCTTCGGCGTCCCCGGTCTCGTCGGTCTCCTCCGCGGCTTCCTTTTCCGCGGCCTCGCGGTTTCTGCGCAGCTGTTCCTGCGCGGCGAGAATCGCCTGCCGCTGCGCCTCGCGCCGGCGCGCGAGGTGTTCCCGCCACTGCCGGCGGTTTTCGAAATATCTGCGCACGCCGCCGATGAGCGCGTTCACGCCGCGCGCGATCGTCCGCTGCGGCGCGGACACGAGCAGCCCGAGCACGCAGAACGCGTACAGGAAAAACAGCAGAACGACGCTGCCCGCCGTGCCGATGAACGGCCCGAATATGTCGTTGAAGAGGAATTTTCCGAGCCAGCCGCCGGGGCCTCCGAGCGGCGGCATGTACGGGCTCGGCGGATAGACGTCGGGGTCGAAGCCGATGAGATCCTTCGGGAAGATCTCCAGCAGCGTCGCGCCCGAACACAGCGCGAGGAACATCAGAAACGTCTTCCACGCGAGCGAGATGTCCGCGCGGAAGCGCGCCATGTAATACGCGAAGAGAAAGAGAAAGACGGGCAGCATGAACGCCGCGAGTCCGAGAAAATTGAAGGCGGCGACGGCGATCGTCGCGCCGAGCTCGCCCGTCGGATTGGACAGGTTCGGCTCCGTGGTGACGACGAGATCCTTCAGCCACGTCTCGTTCCCGAAGAAGGGCTGGCCGTTTTCGTAGAGCATCAGCGTCGCGAGCAGGAGCAGCCCCGCGACGAGCGCCGCGAGGAACAGCAGGGGATGCGTGGTGCTGTTGAAGCCGTCGCCCTCGGGCTGCGGCTGCTGCGGGCGGGCCTTGGGCGCCGCCTTGCCGCCGCGTTTCCGCGCGTCGTTTTTTTTCGAGACCGCCATTTTTTCAGAGCAAAGTCGGTTGTTCGGGGGACTCTTCGCCGCGCGCCGCGCCGGCGGAGGACGTTCCCGCCGCGGGCCCGGCGGCGTTCCCACGGGGCTGCGCGTGAATGTGGCGCGGGGGCTGGGCGATGTTCGACTCGACGGCGAAATCGCGCGCGCGGCCGATGCGCGCGACCATGTCCTCGATGCGCAGGCAGAGCCACTTGAAAGTGAACTGCGTCTTCTCGTAGTTGTTCGGGCCGTAGCCGTTCACGCGCTTGCATTCCTGCAGCGTGTCGTTCTGCCGGAGCTCCGCCGCGTTCCCCTCGGCGTACACCGCGTAGGCGAAGCCGCCGCCCTTGCGCACGACGGAGAAGACGGGAACG
>JBJEVP010000281.1:0-1557 GCA_051884475.1 Candidatus Spyradosoma sp. | reverse complement strand
AAAAAAAGCGTTCCCGCCGACTGCGGGAACGCTTTTTTTGTCCGGAAGAGCCGGGGCGCTTACGCGAGCTCTTCGACCGTCACGTTGTGGGCGACGCCGTTGACCGTCATCGACAGGTTCGTGACGTTGCCGGAGACGGACGCACGCGCGGAGATCGCAGGCGTTCCCGCGGAGGCGGAAGCCGGCGCCGCGGCGGGCGCGGGAGCGGGCTTCGGTTCTTCCTTCGGCGGGAAGTAGAGTTCCTTCACCTGCTGCGGGAACATCGCGTAGATGACGCAGTGCTCGTCGTCCGTCGGGAGATTGTTTTCCTTGAGCTCCTTGCGGAGGTCGTCCATGCGCGGCTTGAGCAGGTCCGCCGGGCGGCAGGTGATCGGGTCCTTCTTCGCGCGTTCGGCGGCGAGCTTGCGGATCTCGGGATCGACCGGCGCGGGCGTCTGCCCGAAGTAGCCGAGGGCGATGTCCATCGCGCCCGGGATGAACTGTTTCCAGCGGCCGAACTTGACGTTCATCGCCGCCTGCGTGCCGACGATCTGCGAGGTCGGCGTGACGAGCGGAATCCAGCCGAGCTTTTCGCGGATGTAGGGAATTTCCGCGCAGACTTCCTCGAACTTGTCTTCCATCTTGAGCTCCTTGAGCTGGTTGCGGAAGTTCGAGAGCATGCCGCCCGGGACTTCGTAGCGGAGCGCGTCGATGTTGACGACCTCGTTCTTGTGGCTCGTGAATTTGGAAAGTTCCTCGTAGATGCCTTTTTCGTAGGCGGAAATTTCCTCGATGAGCTTGGCGTCGTAGTTCGGGCGGCGCGGATGGCCCTTGAGGAGCGCCATCATGCGCGTGTGGTCCGGGTGCGCGGTGCCGTCGGAGAACGGACGGATCGCGACGTCCACCGCGTCCACGCCCGCGTCGATCGCGGCGAGGTAGGAGGAGGCGCCGAGGCCGGTCGTCTCGTGCGTGTGGAAGTAGATCGGCACCTTGACGTTGTCCTTGAGGCCCTTGATGATGTCGTAGGCGGCGCGCGGCGAGACGAGGCCCGCCATGTCCTTGAGGCAGATGCTGGCGACGCCCATTTCCGCGAGCGTGCAGCCGAGCTTGATGAAGCCTTCGACGGTGTGGACGGGGCTGTTCGTGTAGCAGATGGTGCCCTGGGCTTCGCCGCCGGCCTTCTTCGTGGCCTCGATCGCGGTCTTCATGTTGCGCGGGTCGTTGAGCGCGTCGAAGATGCGGATCGTGTTCATGCCGTGCTTGATCGCCTGCGTCGCGAAGGCGGAGACGACGTCGTCCGGCGACTGATTGTAGGCGACGATGTTCTGCCCGCGCATGAGCATCATGTGCGGGGTCTTCGTCTTGGCGCGGATGGCGTCGAGGCGCTTGAAGGGAAATTCTTTGAGGAAGCGCAGGCCGGCGTCGATGGAGGCGCCGCCCCAGGTTTCGAGGCGTCCGTAGCCGACGGCGTCGAGCTTGTCCAAAATCGGGAGCATCTGCGCCGTGCTCATTCGGGTTGCCGCGAGCGACTGGTGCGCGTCGCGGAGGAGTGTACTGTTGAATACTACCGGTTTCATA
>JBJEVP010000280.1:0-1558 GCA_051884475.1 Candidatus Spyradosoma sp. | reverse complement strand
CCCCTTCTCCCTGGACGCCCACATCGACGCCCTCCTCGCCCTGCTCGCCTGAATCCGACGCGTCAGAAAAGCTCCGTCGGATCGGCGGCGAGAAATTCGTCGAGCGGAATGCCGTCCGTGCCGACGGTGTAGAGCGCGGACGGCGAAAACTTCTTCGCGAAAAGCTCCATGCCCGGATTCGTCGAATCGAAGCCCGTCTTGACCTCGATTGCGACGAGTCTGCCGCGGCGTTCCAGCACGAAATCGACCTCGCGACTGTTTTCGTTCCAGTAGTGGAGCTCGAATTTCCGCATCGACGCGAAGTTGAGCAGGTGCGCGCCGACGGCGGATTCCGCCAGGCGTCCCCACAGGCGGCCGTCCGCACGGGCGCGCGCGAAATCCGACGCGCTCTGCGCGGAAAAAAGCGCGTTGTTGAACACCTGGAATTTCGGCTTCGAGGCGCGTCTGCGGATCACGTCGCCCGCGTATTTTTCGACGGCGCCGAGCAGCCCCGCGCTCTGCAGCAGCGAGAGGTAGCCGGAAAGCGTCGTCAGATTGCCGCGCTCCTGCAGCTCGCCCTGGATTTTCGTCAGCGACAGAATCTGCGCGGAATAGCTGCATCCGATTTCGAACAGACGCCTCAGCAGCGCCGGTTTTTCCACGCGCGACATCATAAGCACGTCGCGCGCGATGCTCGTCTCGACAAGCGACTGCAGCACGTAGTCGCGCCAGCGCTCTTCGTCGCCGATCAGTTCCGCCGCGCCGGGATAGCCGCCGAACCAGATGAACTGCTCGACGCTCCAGCCGAACGCCTCGCGCATTTCGCGGAACGACCAGTGCGGAACCGCCGTCGCTTCGAAACGTCCCGCGAGCGACTCGCTCAGCCCCTGCTGGATCAGCAGCGAAGACGAGCCGAGCAGCACGACCTTGACGTTCGCGCCCGTGCGCGTGTCTTCGTCCCATTCGCGCTTCACGGTTTCGCTCCAGTTCGGGACTTTCTGAATTTCATCGACGACGAGCAGCGCCTCGGCGTTCCCGCCGCTCTGCCCGCGCAGCGCCATGCGGGCGCGGCTCCACGCTTCCCGCAGCCAAGCCTGCTCGACGCCGACGCGGTCGTCCGCCGAGAAGAACAGCGTCGGAATTTCGAGACGCGCTTCGAGCTGGCGCATCATCGTCGTTTTGCCGACCTGGCGCGCCCCGTAAAGCACCTGAATGAATTTCCGCTTTTCGGAAATCCGCCGGGCGATTTCGTCCAAGTAAACCCGCTGAATCATGGTTATTATGATTGCCTAATAAATTTATTAGGTCGAGCTAATAATTTTATCAGCCCTCCGATTTCGCGCTTCCGCACGGAGTTTTCGCTTTTCCGAAGAATGCGGATTCGGGAAGTTTTTCTCAAAAAAAAACTTAGACGACGGATCGACGACTCACTTATAAAACTCTTTGCTCTGCTCGACGGCGGCGCGGAAGACGGAGACGTTCAGCTTCGCGTCGGGGAGGTAGCGGTAGTCGCGGTCGAAGATCTCGTAGTCGCCGAGGCGGACGTGCGTGATGCGGTCGCGCTCGATCACGCCCCACT
>JBJEVP010000279.1:0-1558 GCA_051884475.1 Candidatus Spyradosoma sp. | reverse complement strand
ACGCGCCCGGCGGAATTGCGGATTGCTCCCCGAAAGCGAAAGGCGTTCCCGCCAAGCGCCAAAAGCCAACCGCTAACCGCCGCCAATCGCGCGCCTCTTCTCTCCGCAGGACTCCGACAATCTATTCAAAATAAATTCACCATCATCTGATTTTTGCTTTGAATAAATTGATTTATGCGAAAATAATCTATTCAAAATGGCGAAAGTCACGCAAGAAGAGGTCCTGAGGTTTTTGAACGCCGGAGGAGGCAAGACGGCGCGGGAGCTCTGCGCCCGTTTTTCGGTGAGCCAGCCGACGATGAGCCGGATTCTCTCCGCGGCGGCGGGAAGAATCGTTCCCGTGGGGCGAGGTCCGCGCTCGCGCTATTTTTCGGCGCGGGAAAAAATTCCTCTCCCCGTTTTCTTCGTGGATGAATCCGGTTTTTCGACGCCGCTCGGTCGGCTCTTTGTTCTGCACGGAGGTTTTTATTTCGAAACGGAAAACGCCGCGCCGGCGCTTTTCGGAAGCGAGTTTCCGGACGGTTTCTTCGATTCGCTGCCGTGGTTCATTTACGAAATGCGGCCGCAGGGCTACGTCGGGCGGGCGATCGCGCGTGCGCTTCGCGGAGAGGGGTTTCCGCCGGATCCGCGGGACTGGTCGGACGATCAGATTCTGCTTTATCTGACGAGCCGAGGCGAAGACGCGCCCGGCGCGCTCGTCGTCGGCGAGCGTTCCCGCGCGCGTTTTTTGTCCGCGGAGCCCGAACGCGTGTCCGCGCTTGCTCGGGAGCGCGCATATCCGAAGCTCGCGGATCGGGCGATTTCCGGCGGCGCGCCAGGCTCTTCCGCGGCGGGAGAGCAGCCGAAATTTCCGGCGGTGCGGGAAGACGCCGACGGAAGTCTGACGCACGTGCTCGTGAAGTTTTCGGGAGACTGCGCCGTTCCGGCGGAAGAACGCCGCGCGGACTTGCTGATCGCGGAATTTTGGGCTGGCGAAACCCTGCGCGACGCGGGATTTCCCGTGCCGGCGGCGGAACTGATTTTTTCCGAAGGACGCTGCTTTCTGGAAAGCGAGCGGATCGACAGAATCGGCGCGCGCGGACGGCGGTGGACTTGTTCCCTGGCGTCCGTCGAGCCGGCGCTGATCGGAAGCGGCGGCGGTTCGTGGAGCGCGGCGGCGCGCGCGGGAACGGAGCTCGGCATTTTTTCTCGGGAAACCGCAGACAAAGTCGCCGCGGCGGAAAACTTCGGCGCCGCGATCGGGAACGACGACATGCATTGGGGAAATCTGAGTTTCATCGTGACGCCGGAATTTCCGTTCGCGCTCGCGCCGCTCTACGACATGTCGCCGATGGCGTACCGCGTCCGCGAAGATTCGTCGTTCCCGACGCGCCCGCTGCCGCTGCGCGCGCCGGACGCCGCCGCGGCGCGAACGGCGCGGGACTTTTGGACGCGCGTCGCCGAGGACGGACGCGTAAGCCCCGCGTTTCGGGAAATCGCGCGGACGCACGCCCGCGCGAACCCCTGAGCCCCGCGCTAATCCTTGCGGGAACGCCGCGCTTCTGAAAGAATGTTGCGC
>JBJEVP010000278.1:0-5929 GCA_051884475.1 Candidatus Spyradosoma sp. | reverse complement strand
TCCGTAGGGCTGCGCGAACGAGTTCGCGCAGCCCTACGCTGATCAATTCCGCCCCCTCCGGGGCTTGGGGGGCGAAGGCATTCCTGCCTTCGATTCCGCGGCCTTGGGGGAAAGCGACTTGGCTCCACGCTTCGCTTACCAGTCGCTTTCGGAAATCCCTAAAGAGGAAATTTCCTTTGAAAAGACTCCAGCAAGCGACAGGAATGTCGCTTCACCGGAAGCGTTCCCGTGAGGAATCCGCATGAAATGCGGAACAAGAATAACCCCATGCGGCGGGATGCCGCTTGGGGCGGCGGCACCAAAAGAACCCGCGCCTGAAAGGCGCAACTGCCCCTGCGGGAACGGAGCTTCGAGCGGTTGCGCCTTTCAGGCGCGGTCGGTGTGCGGAATGCACCCCAAGCGCGCGCTTCGCGTCGCGCATGGGGTTACTTTTGTTTCGCCCCTCCGGGGCGTTCCCGCGAGGAATCCGCAATCCGCGAGCCCCGAAGGGGCGACGATTGCCCAGCGTAGGGTTTCAACCCTACGTAAACGGCGAAAACACGACGCGCGCTGTAAGTGCGCGATTGCGGGAACGCTCTCGCGGTCGTGCAGCGTATTTTCAATCGCGCTCCTTCAGAGCTCATTTTTCTGTACGGTTTCCGTAGGGCTGCGCGAACGAGTTCGCGCAGCCCTACGCTGATCAATTCCGCCCCTCCGGGGCTCGTCCTTTGGGGGAAGTTTCCAGTCGCTTTGCGGAATCCCTTGAAAGGGAATTTCCTTTGAAAAGACTTCATCAATCGACAGGAAAAGACGCCTCCCAGAAAGCGTTCTTCCGTATTTGAAAAACGTGCGCCTTTCAGCTCTTCTTCGAGCGCGGGCAGTCGGCTTCGCCGTCGTCCGCGGCGCGTTTCTTCCCGGAGGATTTCTTTTTGGAGCAGTCGCAGTTCGGGCAGTGCGCGGTGATCTGCAGGTGCTGGGATATGAACTTCAGTCCGTTCTTTTCGGCGACGGCCCTCCCGTACCATTCCATGAAGGGGGCGTCGAACTCGATGATTTTTTCGCAGTTGTCGCAGACGATGTGCCCCTTGAACGTTCCCGCGTCGCGCGTGCTCTCGTAGTATTTGAACTCCCGCCCGACGTTGAGTTCGGCGAGCACTCCGCTGGCGATGAGCGCGGGCAGCGCGCGGTAAACCGTCGCCCGGGAGACGGAGGAATCGCGTTCCCGCGCGGCGAGGAGCAGCTCCTCCGCCGTGAAGTGGCCGGGCGTCTCGTAGGCGGCGCTCCAAATGGCGCGCCGCTGCTGCGTGTTCCGCAGACCGTGCGCGGCGAGGAGGCGGGGAATGTCGAGCGCGTCCGAGAGAGATTCGTTTTTCTTGCGGGGATTCATTGCCGGAAAATGAAACGTCCGGCGGGAACGCGCGGCAAGGAAAAATTGAGTTTCGGCGGGAAAAGGCTATCTTCTCCGCAATGGATTTTTCGGAATTGAAGAACGCGCTCGCCGCGCAGCCGCTTTTCGCGGGAAAGACGTGGCGGCTTTCGCCCGACGCGTGGACGTTCCCTCCGGAGCTTCGCGCCGAGCTGGACGCCGTCGGCGCCGCCGCGCTCGCGTTCCACCGCGCGCTCGAACGGCTTTACCTCGCTTCCGCCGCCGACCGGAAAATCCTCCGCAACGGAGAGCTGCGGGCGCCCTGGGTCGCGCCTCTGCTCGACCGCGGCAAGCCCCCGCGCCTCGTCGCGCACCAGCGCGCACGCGCGCTCGCGGGAACGCTCCCTCCCGTCATCCGCCCGGATCTGCTGATCTGCGGCGACGGTTTCGCGCTGACCGAGCTGGACAGCGTTCCCGGGGGAATCGGGCTCACGGCGTTTCTTTCCCGTCTCTACGGCTGCGGCGGGGACATGCCCGCTCTGTTTCTCGACGCCGTGACGCGCGGCGCGCGTTCCCGCGCCGTCGTCGCGATCGCCGTTTCGGACGAGGCCGGCGACTATCGCCCCGAGTTCGAGTGGCTCGCCGCCGAACTGCGTTCCCGCGGCGCGGACGTGTCCGTGTGCCGTCCGGACGCGCTCGCGGTCTCGCCCGACGGCGTTTTTCTCGGCGGGAAAAAAATCGACGTGCTCTATCGTTTCTTCGAGCTTTTCGACCTCGAAAACGTGCGCGATGCGGACGCGCTCATGGACGCCGCGGAGCGCGGAAGCGTCGTCGTCGCGCCGCCGATGCGCGCGTTTCAGGAAGAAAAGGCGGCGCTCGCGCTGCTGCGGCATCCCGCGCTTTCGCCGTTCTGGGAAGAGTCTCTCGGAGGGGAAAAATTTTCCCTGCTGAAGAAAATCGTTCCCGAAACGTGGGTCGTGGAGCCGCCTCCGCCGGGAGGACTTCCCGCCTCCGCCGTGCTGCTCGCGCCGCCGCGGGACGGCCGGCCGATCCGCGACTGGGGCGAACTCGCTTCCGCGTCGAAGCGCGAACGCGACCTCGTGCTGAAGGCGAGCGGATTTTCGCCCGAAGCGTGGGGCGCGCGCAGCGTCACCGTCGGCGCGGACGCCTCGCAGAGCGAGTGGGCCGCCGCGCTCGCCCGCGCGCTCGATTCCGCGCGGGAACGCGATTCGCTCTACGTCGCTCAGCGTTTCCGCAAGCCCGCGCGCCTGCCGCACACGGTCTTCGACGACGCGGGAACGCCCGTGCCCGCGTCCGGCCGCGTGCGCATCTGCCCGTATTATTTCGTCGTGCCGGACCCCGCCGCTCCCGCGCGGGAACGCGCCGCGCTCGGCGGTGCCCTCTGCACGTTCTGCCCGCCCGACAAAAAGATCATTCACGGCATGAGCTCCGCCGTTCTGCTTCCGTGCGACCTGCGCGTTCCCTCCGCAGGCTGAAAATCCTTTGCTTTCCGCGCTTTTTCAAATAACGTCTGAAAAAGATGAACGACGTTCCCGAGTCGAGATTTCTTCCGCGCCGCCGCGCGTGCCTGTTCACGCTGGGCTGCCGGCTGAACCAGTACGAGACGGAGGCGCTGCGCGACCGGCTCGAGGCCCGCGGCTACGACGTCGTGCCCTGGGGCGAGCCCGCGGATCTCGCGATCGTCAACTCCTGCACGGTGACGCGGCTCGCCGAAGCGAAATGCCGTCAGATCGTCCGCGGATTCGTGAAGGCGAATCCGCGCGCGTTCTGCGCCGTCGTCGGGTGCTACCCGCAGACGGGCGCGGAGGCGCTCGCGGCGATTCCCGGCGTGGATCTCGTCGTCGGCAACCGAGACAAGCTCTCCGTGCTCGACTACGTCGGCGACGGCGAAAAACTTCCCGTTCCGCTCGTCGTGCGCGGGAGACTTCCGTCTTCCGACTTCTCCGTTCCCGTCGTGCGCGGCTCGCCCGTCACGAAACGCGTCAATCTCAAGGTTCAGGACGGCTGCGACTTCATGTGCAGCTACTGTATCATTCCCTTCGCTCGCGGGCGTGCGCGTTCCCGCGACTTCGCCGACCTCGTCGCGGAGGCGAAAAACCTCGCCGCGCGCGGCGTGCGCGAAATCACGATCACGGGCGTGAACGTCGGCACCTACGCGAACGGCGGGAACGACATTCTCGACGTGATCGACGCCGTCGCCGCCGTGCCCGGAATCGCCCGCGTGCGCATCGGAAGCATAGAGCCGAAGACGATTCCCGACGGCGTGTTCGACCGCATGAGCGATCCCGCGCATCCGCTGATGCCTTTCCTCCATCTTCCGCTGCAGAGCGGCTGCGGCCGCATTCTCCGCGACATGCGCCGGCACTACACGCTCGACGAATATCTGCGCTTCATCCGCGAAATCGACGCGCGCGTTCCCGACGTCTGCATCGGCACGGACATCATGGTCGGCTTTCCCGGGGAGACCGACGAGGAGTTCGACGAGACCTGCCGCACTTTCACGGAAAATCCCTTCGCCTACGCGCACGTGTTCACCTACTCGGAGCGCGCGGGAACGCCCGCCGCCCGCCGCGCGGACCGCGTTCCCGTGCCGACGCGCCAGCGGCGCTCCGTCGCCCTGCGCGGGCTTTCCGCCGCGAAGCACCGCGGGTTCATGAGCCGTTTCCTCGGGCGCGACGAGGAAATTCTTTTCGAAAATCCGCAGGGCGACTTCTGGCCCGGCTACACGAAGAATTATCTGCGCGTGCTCGTTCCCGCCGCCGAGTTCCCCGGCGAAAACCTCGCGAACACGCTCCGCGTCGTGCGTCTCGAATCTCTCGCTTCCTCCGCGGAAGCCCTCGCGGGAACGCGTCCGCGCCCGTAGTCCCGGACGCCGCGCGGAGAACGCGGATTCAGCGGAGCGCGGCGCGCGCGAAGTCCGCGACGAAGCGGGCGAACGCGGGAGAATCGTTGAGGCAGGGAACGAGCGTGAAGGCGTTCCCGCCGGCGGCGAGAAACGTTTCGCGCCCGCGGACGCCGAGTTCTTCGAGCGTTTCGATGCAGTCCGCGACGAAGCCGGGAGCGATCACGGCGACGCGCCGCGCGCCTTCTGCGGGGAGGGCGCGGAGGCGCTCCTCCGTCGAGGGAGCGAGCCATTTCCCCCGGCCGAATCGCGACTGAAACGCGGTTTCGAAGCGTTCCCGCGGGAGCGCGAGCGCTTCGGCGAGCAGCCGCGCCGTCGTGAGGCATTCTTCGCGGTAGGCCTTCGCGTCCGGCGAGGACTCCGGCAGCGAGTGAAAGGAGATCAGCAGCTTGTCGAACGCGTCGCCGCGCAGGGCGGCGGACGCGGTTTCCGCGAGGGCTTCGATGCAGCCGCGTTCGGCGAAGAACGGCTCGGCGAAGCGAAGCTCGACGCCGGGAGCGGCCGAAGAAAAAACTTTCTCCGCGTGTTCGACGGCGGTGAGCCAAGTGGAATCCGCGCGCTGCGGGTAGAGCGGGACGACGAGGACGCGGCGCGTTCCCGCGGCGAGCAGCGTCTTCGCCGCCTTTTCGACGCCCGGGGCTCCGTAGCGCATCGCGCAGAGCACGGGAACGTCCGCGCCGAGTTCGGCGGAGACGCGTTCCCGCAGGCGTTCGGAGAACACGACCAGCGGAGAACCTTCGCGCGTCCATATCTTCGCGTAGCGGGCGGCGGAATTTCCCGCGCGGAGGGGGAGAATGACGAGTTCGAGAAGAAGCTTTTTCAGGATTCCCGGCAGCGGAACGACGTGCGGGTCGCCGAGAAATTCCCGCAGATACGCTCGCACCGCGGGAACGGTCGGCGCGGCGGGCGAGCCGAGGTTGAGCAGCAGAACGGCGTCTTCGGCGCGCATGATCTTCGGCGCGCCGCTCAGCGGATGTGCACGACGCACTCGTAAATCGCCGGACCGAGAATTTCCAGCGAGGAGCGGATGCCGTCGGGCGTTCCCGGGAGGTTGACGATCAGCGCGTGGCTGCGGATGCCCGCCGTCACGCGGAGCAGCACCGCGGTCTTCGTCGTTTCGTAGTATTTCATGCGGAGAATCTCGCCGAAGCCGGGGAGTTCCTTTTCGATGACGAGGCGCGTCGCCTCCGGCGTGACGTCGCGGCGGAGCGGTCCCGTGCCCCCGGCGGTGAGGACGAGCGTGCAGCCTTCGTCGTCCACGAGAGAGCGGATGGCGTCGGCGATGCGGTTGCGGTCGTGGCCGACGAACCGCGTGACGAACTTGATGTCCTCTCCGAGCAGCTCGACGAGCTGCTTTTCGATCTCGATCCCGCTCAGGTCCGGCGTTTGTCCGGTGGGCGTGCGGTTGCTGATGGTAAGACGTCCGATTCTCAACATAACGTGCGGAATTATGCGTGGCTTTCGCCCGGAGGGAAACGAAAAAAAAGAAGCGGACGTTCCGTTTCGGCGTCGCGATTTTCGCGGCGGCGTTCCTTTCTTGTTGCCGTTCCCGCGCAAACCGGCAATAATCCGTGAACACACTCAGAAAAATATGAAGGCACTTCTTTTCTCCGGACAAGGCGCCCAGAAAGTCGGTATGGGCAAATCGCTTTACGAAAATT
>JBJEVP010000277.1:0-5954 GCA_051884475.1 Candidatus Spyradosoma sp. | reverse complement strand
AAGCCCGCCGGAAACCGGGGACGGAGACGTCCGCGTTTCCGTCGCGGGAACGCGCAGACGCCGCGAGACGAAAATGCGTCCGCGGGAAATCGCGCGTCGCGGAAACGAAGGCAGGAATGCCTTCGCACCCCGAGGAAAACTTCCTTTGGCTTCGCGGTTTTTCTTCGCGTTAAAAAAAAAGACGTTCCCGCGCGGGAACGCTATTTGCTTGCGTAAGAGCGGAGAATCGGGGATGCTTGTCGGCGGTCGGGTCCCATACGACGCGCGCCGACGAACCCCGTCAGATCCGGAAGGAAGCAGCGGCAGTCAGGTTGCTCGGGCGTTGTGGTCAACCCGGCTTTTTTCGTGTCCGGACGCGGCGGGCTTCACTTCGTGAGCAGCAGCGCGCTGATCAGCCCGACGTTCACGTCCGTGAGCCGGTTCACGACGCAGTGTGCCTTCGTGCGGCGCAGGAGGTCGGCGGGATTCGTCGTCGCGACGGCGATCACCTTGAATCCGCCCGCGAGCCCCGCTTCCACTCCTGCGAGAGAATCTTCGAAGACGACGACGTTCTCCGGCGGCAGTTCGAGCGCGCGCGCCGCCTGCAGAAACACGTCGGGCGCGGGCTTTCCCGCGGTGACGCTTTCTTCGGTGACGATTCCCGCGAATCCGTTGCGCAGGTCCATGACGTCGAGCGCGAGGTCGATGTTCGCGCGGGAGGTCGAGGAACCGATTGCGCAGGGGATTTTCTGCTGTTTGAGGTCTTCGAGCAGACGGCGCACGCCGGGCAGGGGCTCGATTCCCTCTTCGCGGATGATTTTTCGAAAGATTTCTTCCTTGCGTTCGGAGAGCGCGCGGATTTCCTCGGCGTCGCGGCTCCAGCCGAGAATGTGCGGAATGATTTCCTCGTTGCGTCTGCCGAAGCCGAGGCGGAAATGATTTTCCGGCAGAATCAGGTTGTTTTCGGAGGCGAGGATTTCCCAGCTGCGTTCATGGGCGGCGGAGGAGTTCACGAGAACGCCGTCCCAATCGAAGATGACTCCGGGCTGAATTTTTTTCTGCATGGCGAGATAAGGGGTTGAGGTCGTTTTTCTTCGGAGAGAGAGGATGAACGTCAGCGCCTCCGGCGGCGGGAACGCGCGACGGGCGGCGGCTCGGAGAAATGTCGAGGGGTAAAGTTCATCACGCGGGAACTATTGCATACAATGCGCGGCTTGTAAAACGGAAAAGCTCGGGAATGCTCGGTGTTTTTTTTACAAAAATGTAATTTTTTGCTTGTCGCCGAAAGCGAAGAAATTATGATTTCGCGAAAAAATCCGAACGATGAACCATTCGACGCTTCAAATGCCGACGGCACGGGATTCCCGCAAATTCTGCGGGGCGCGTTCGATTTTTCATTTCATCTTCGGAAATCCGTTTTCATCGGGACCTTCATTTTTGAAGGTCTTTTTTTTTGCTCCGCGGGAACGCCCGCGGCGGCGGCTCGTGATTTCCGAAATCTGAATCCATTTCACCCATGGCAAAACGCACGGACATACAGAAAATTCTCCTCATCGGAGCGGGGCCGATCGTGATCGGCCAGGCCTGCGAGTTCGACTACTCGGGAGTTCAGGCCTGCAAGGCGCTCAAGGAGGAAGGCTACGAGATCGTTCTCGTGAACTCCAATCCCGCGACGATCATGACCGATCCGGGAACGGCCGACCGCACTTACATCGAGCCGCTCACGGCGGACTGCGTCGAAGAAATCATCCGGCGGGAACGCCCCGACGCGATTCTGCCGACGCTCGGCGGGCAGACCGCGCTCAATCTCGCGATGGAGCTGCACGAACGCGGCACGCTCGAACGCTACGGCGTGGAGATGATCGGCGCGAAGCCGGAAGTCATCCGCAAGGCGGAGGACCGCGGGGAGTTCCGCGAGGCGATGAAGAAAATCGGGCTGGACATGCCGCGGAACTTCTCCGCGACGTCGATCGAGGAGGCGCGCCGGATCCGCGACGAATTCGCGTGCTGGCCGCTCGTCATCCGCCCAGGATTCACGCTTGGCGGCACGGGCGGCGGGATCGCGCGCGACGCGGCGCAGTTCGACGAAATCGTCGAGCGCGGGCTCTCCTACTCGCCGACGCACGAAGTGCTCATCGAGGAATCGATCGAGGGATGGAAGGAATACGAGATGGAGGTGATGCGCGATTCGCGGGACAACTGCGTCATCGTCTGCTCCATCGAGAATCTCGATCCCATGGGGATTCATACGGGCGATTCGATCACGATCGCTCCCGCGCTCACGCTCACCGACCGCGAATATCAGAAAATGCGCGACGCCTCGCTCGCCGTGATGCGCGAAATCGGCGTGGACACGGGCGGATCGAACGTCCAGTTCGCGCTCAATCCGCGGAACGGGCGGCTCATCGTCATCGAGATGAATCCGCGCGTCTCGCGTTCGTCCGCGCTCGCTTCGAAGGCGACGGGCTTTCCCATCGCGAAGATCGCCGCCAAGCTCGCCGTGGGCTACACGCTCGACGAAATCCGCAACGACATCACGCGCGAGACGCCCGCCTGCTTCGAGCCCTCGATCGACTACATCGTCACGAAAATTCCGCGTTTCGCGTTCGAGAAATTCCCCGGCTCGGATCCGAAGCTCGGCACGCAGATGAAGTCCGTCGGCGAGACGATGGCGATCGGGCGCACGTTCAAGGAATCTTTTCAGAAAGGGCTGCGTTCGCTCGAAATCGGGCGCGCGGGCTTCGGCGCCGACGGCAAGGACGCCGCGACGGAAGCGCTCGACGACGGCGCTCTCGCCGAGGCGATCCGCTTCGCCACGCCGACCCGGATCTTCGCCGTCCGAGCGGCGTTCGCTCGCGGCTGGTCCGCGGAAAAAATTCATGAGCTCTGCGGGATCGACATGTGGTTTCTGAGGGAGCTCGAGGAGCTGACCGCCTACGCGGACGAAATCCGCTCCGCGGGAACGCTCGCCGGGCTGGAGGCCGATCCCGCGCTGTTCCGTCAGGCGAAGAGCTTCGGCTTTTCCGATCGCCAGATCGCGTATCTGCTCGGCGCGTCGGAGGGCGACGTCTTTTCGGCGCGGGAACGCCTCGGGCTCATGCCGAACTACAATCTCGTCGACACCTGCGCCGCGGAGTTCAAGGCGTTCACGCCGTATTTCTATTCCACTTACGACGGCGCGGGAACGCCCGCCGGCGCGGAGCCGGGGGCGGACGGCGTTTCTCCCAAGAAGAAAATCATGATTCTCGGCGGCGGGCCGAACCGCATCGGGCAGGGCATCGAGTTCGACTACTGCTGCTGCCACGCCTCGTTCGCTCTGCGCGACGCGGGCTTCGAGACGATCATGGTCAACTCGAATCCGGAAACGGTTTCGACGGACTACGACACTTCGGACAAACTTTATTTCGAGCCGCTTACGCTCGAGGACGTGCTCCCGATCTACCGGCGGGAACGCTGCGACGGCGTCATCGTGCAGTTCGGCGGGCAGACGCCGCTCAATCTCGCCGACGGGCTCAAGGCTCACGGGTGCAACGTCATCGGCACGGCGCCGGAGATGATCGACGCGGCGGAAGACCGCAAGCTCTTCGCCGCGATCGCGGACGCCGCAGGGATTCTCCAGCCGCCCGGAGCCACGGCGACGACGATCGAGGGTGCGGTGGAGGTCGCGGAAAAAATCGGCTATCCCGTGCTCATGCGTCCGTCCTTCGTGCTCGGGGGGCGCGCCATGGTCATCGTCCACGACGAGACCGCGCTGCGCGAGTACATGCGGACCGCCGTCGAGGTCTCCGAAAGCCGCCCCGTGCTCATCGACCACTACCTCGGGAACGCGACGGAAGTGGACGTGGACTGCATTTCGGACGGCGAGACGACCGTCGTCGGCGGCATCATGGAGCACGTCGAATACGCCGGGATTCACTCCGGCGACTCCGCCTGCATGATTCCCGCGCCCACGCTTTCTGAGCCGGTCAAGGCGAAGATACGCGAGGGCGCGTTCAACCTCGCGGGAGCGCTCCGCGTGCGCGGGCTGATGAACATTCAGTTCGCCGTGCAGAACGGAAAAGTCTTCGTGCTTGAGGTCAATCCGCGCGCTTCGCGCACCGTGCCGTTCGTCTCGAAGGCGACCGGCGTGCCGCTGGCGAAGCTCGCCGCGCGCGTCATGGCGGGCGCGAAGCTCAAGGACCTGGGATTCACGCGGGAAGTCACGCCCGCGCACACCGCCGTCAAGGAAGCGGTGTTCCCGTTCGCGCGCTTCCCGGGCGTGGACGTCCTGCTTTCGCCGGAAATGAAATCGACGGGCGAGGTCATGGGGCTCGACCGCAACGCCTCGATCGCCTACCTGAAAAGCCAGGTCGCCGCGGGTTCGAAGATTCCCCAGTCGGGAAAAGTCTTCGTCAGCGTGCGCGACGAGGACAAGGCGGCGGTCGTTCCGCTCGTCAAGCGCCTCATCGCCGACGGCTACGAGATTTACGCCACGCGCGGGACGTCCACTTATCTGTGGGGGCACGGCGTGCGCTCCCGCGCACTGTTCCGCGTCGCCGAGGGGCGGCCGAACCTGCTCGACCTCGTCGAGGAACACGACGTTTCGTGGATCATCACGACGCCGACCTCCGGAGCGGCGCAGGCCGCGGACGACGTCAAGATCCGCTCGACCGCCGTCATTCGCGGAATTTCCGTGACGACGACGCTCGACGCGCTCCGCTGCGCGCTCGACGGCATCGACGCGTTCAGGAAAAATCCGCGTTTCGAGGTCTGCTCGCTGCAGGAATACCAGCGCCATGCGCCGAAGCTGAATCTGTGATTCCGTCCGTTTAATTTCTGATTCCTATTTTTTCAATGTCTTACAACTGGAAAGAACAGCGGGAAAAGCCCGCCTACATCGCGCTTGAGGACGGTGCCGTCTTTCGCGGCCATTCCGTCGGAGCGCCGAAAAACGCCGTCGGCGAGGCCGTGTTCAACACGGGCATGACCGGCTATCAGGAAATTCTCACCGACCCGTCCTACTCGGGGCAGTTCGTCGTGATGACCGCGCCGGAAATCGGGAACTACGGCGTCGTTCCCGCCGAGGACGACGAGTCCGACCGTTTCCGCGCCGCGGGCTTCGTCGTGCACGAGCTGCGCGACGCGAGCAACTGGCGCGCCTCCGGAAATCTTTCGGACGCGTTGAAGGCGCAGGGCGTTCCCGCGCTCTCGGGAATCGACACGCGCGCGCTCACGCTTCACCTGCGCGATTTCGGGTCGATGAAGGCGTTCATCTGCGCGGACGGGAGCGTTCCCGTCGAGGAAGGCGTGCGCCGCGCCCGCGAGTGGGAAGGCCTCGTCGGGCAGGACTACGCCAGCCGCGTCACCTGCGCCGCGCCCTACGTCTGGGACGAGAGCGGCGAGCGTTCCCGCACGTTCGGCGAGGCGGAGGTTCCCGCGCCGAAGTTCGAGGTCGTCGCCTACGATTTCGGAATCAAGCTCGGGATTCTCCGCTGCATGCGCCGCGCGGGAATGCGCGTGACGGTCGTTCCTGCGGGAACACCGGCGGAGGAGGTGCTCGCGAAGAAGCCCGACGGCGTGTTCCTCTCGAACGGTCCGGCGGACCCCGCCGCGCTCCCGCATTTCGTGGAGAACATCAGAAAGCTGCACGGGAAAACGCCGATCATGGGCATCTGCCTCGGGCATCAGCTGCTGGGACTTTCCTTCGGCGCGAAGACGGAGCGCCTGCGCTTCGGGCACCACGGCTGCAATCACCCCGTGAAGGATCTGACGACGGACAAGATCGAGATCACTTCGCAGAACCACAATTACGCGGTCGTCGCGGGAACGCTCCCGCCGGAGGTCGAGGTCACGCACGTCAACCTGAACGACGGCACCGTGGAAGGTCTGCGCCACCGGACGTTCCCGATCTTCTCCGTGCAGTATCACCCCGAAGCCGCGCCCGGCCCGCACGACGCTTCGCCGCTTTTCGCCCGCTTCGCCGCGATGATGACGGA
>JBJEVP010000276.1:0-1569 GCA_051884475.1 Candidatus Spyradosoma sp. | reverse complement strand
CTTGAAGATATTCGGTCGGCGATCGCTTCGCTCGACGCAAAACCGGAGAAGGCGAACGTCGGCACGATCGTCGAGCTCGCCGACGGCGTGGCGAAAGTCGACGGGCTTTCCCGAACGATGATGAACGAAATGCTCGCGTTCGAAAACGGGCTCGAAGGCATCGCGTTCAACCTGGAGCAGGACATCGTCGGCGTCGTCGTCATGGGCGACACCTCGTCGCTCAAGGAAGGCATGACGTGCAGGACGACGGGGCGCCTGCTGAGCGTTCCCGTGGGCAAGGAACTGCTCGGGCGCGTCGTCGACACGCTCGGCAATCCCGTGGACGGCAAGGGCCCGATCGGGGCGAAGGAGCGCGCGCCGATCGAGAAGATCGCGCCCGGCATCATGCCGCGCGAGCCCGTCAACCAGGCGCTGCAGACGGGCATCATGCCGATCGACGCGATGATCCCGATCGGGCGCGGCCAGCGCGAGCTCATCATCGGCGACCGCTCGACGGGCAAGACGACGATCGCGACGGACACCATCATCAACCAGGCGCGCATCAACCGCGAGGGGCTCGCGTCGGGCGATCCGAATTTCCGCCCCGTGTATTCGATCTACGTCGCCGTGGGGCAGAAGAATTCGAGCGTGGCGCGCCTGATCGCGACGCTGGAAAAGGCGGGCGCGCTCGAGTACTGCGTGGTCGTTGTCGCGGGAGCGTCGGAAAACGCCGCGAATCAGATGTACGCGCCGTTCGCGGGCGCGGCGATCGGCGAATGGTTCATGGAAAACGGCATGGACGCGCTCGTCGTGTACGACGACCTTTCGAAGCACGCGGCGGCGTATCGCCAGATTTCGCTGATTCTGAAACGCCCGTCCGGCCGCGAAGCGTATCCGGGCGACGTGTTCTACCTGCATTCCCGCCTGCTCGAGCGCGCGGCGCGCCTCACGGGCAAGGGCTCGCTGACGGCGCTCCCGATCATCGAGACGCAGGCGGGCGACGTTTCCGCCTACATTCCGACGAACGTGATCTCGATCACGGACGGGCAGATCTTCCTGCAGACGGACCTGTTCAACCAGGGCGTGCGCCCGGCGATTTCGGTCGGTCTGTCGGTCTCGCGCGTCGGTTCGTCGGCGCAGATCAAGGCGTTCAAGCAGGTCGCCGGCAAGGTGAAGGGCGAGCTCGCGCAGTACCGCGAAATGGCGGCGTTCGCGCAGTTCGGCAGCGACCTCGACGCGGCGACGAAGACGATTCTCGACAAGGGCGACCGCTTCGTCGAGCTCTTCAAGCAGGGCCCCGGCGAGCCGAAGCCCGTCGCCTCGCAGATCGCGCTCATCTGGGCGGCGCAGCACGACTTTTTCGCGGACGTTCCGAAGGAAAAGACGCTCGCGGCGTCGCTCGCGCTGCAGGATTTTCTCGAAACCTCGGCGAAGGACACGCTCGCGGAAATCAAGTCCAAGGCGAAGCTCGACGACGCTCTCGAAGCGAAGATCAAAGCCGCCTGCGACCAGTGGAAAGCGGCGTATAAAGCTTAAGGAAAAACCGCGAATGAACGCGAATTCCCGCGAATTTTTCGGCACGCGCCGATT
>JBJEVP010000275.1:0-1578 GCA_051884475.1 Candidatus Spyradosoma sp. | reverse complement strand
CGCCGCGCTTGTCTTTTTGCGGGAACGCGTGTATCGTTTCCGCAATTTTTTTACGAAACATGAGCGAAAAATCACCTTCCTCCACCCTGATGAACGACATCATCAACCTGTGCAAGCGCCGCGGGTTCGTCTTCCAGTCCTCCGACATCTACGGCGGCTACAACGGATTCTTCGACTACGGGCCGCTCGGCGTCGAGCTCAAGAACAACATCAAGCAGGCCTGGTGGAAGGACATGGTGCACCGCCGCGACGACATCGTCGGGCTCGACTCCACGATCATTCACCACCCGATGACGTGGAAGGCGTCCGGGCACGTGGACAACTTCACCGACCCGCTCGTGGACTGCAAGGAATCGAAGATGCGCTACCGCGCCGACCAGCTGTATTTCGCGCCCGTCGTCGTCGCCGGCGAAACGATCGGCTACGTCTCCGTGCTCGAGGACGAAGGCATGCAGGCGCAGGCGGAGGAGATGGCGCACGACCTGAAGCGCAAGCTCGCGAAGCAGGGCGAAATGGCGCCGATCGTCCTCAAGGACTACACCGAGGCCAAGCCCGAGGAATACGCGCTCATCCCCTCGCCCGCGACGGGCAAGCCCGGTTCGCTCACGCCGCCGCGCGCGTTCAACATGATGTTCCAGACCTACGTCGGCGCGCTCCGCGACGAGACCGCGATCGCGTATCTGCGCCCCGAGACCGCGCAGGGCATCTTCATCAACTTCAAGAACATCGTGGACACCGGCCGCGTCAAGGTGCCCTTCGGCATCGCGCAGGTCGGCAAGGCGTTCCGCAACGAGATCAACCCGCGCAACTTCATCTTCCGTTCCCGCGAGTTCGAGCAGATGGAAATCGAATACTTCATCTCGCCCGACGCCGACTGGCAGGCGCTCCACAAGGGCTGGATCGAATACTGCATGGACTGGTTCGACGGCATCGGCATTCCGAAATCGCGCCTCTCGCTCTACGATCACCCGAAGGAAAAGCTCGCGCACTACTCCAAGGGCACGACGGACATCATGTTCGAGTTCCCCTTCGGCGTGCAGGAGCTGCAGGGCGTCGCCGCGCGCGGAGATTTTGACCTCACGCAGCACCAGACCGTTTCCGGCAAGTCGATGGAATACTTCGACGAAGCGGCGAAAAAGAAATACGTGCCGCACGTCATCGAGCCCTCCGTCGGCGTGGACCGCATCTTCCTCGCCGTGCTTTCCGCCGCGTACTGCGAAGAGGAAGTCGAGGGCGAAAAGCGCCTCGTGCTCAAGCTGCACCCGCGCCTCGCGCCCTACAAGGCGGCGGTGTTCCCGCTCGTGAAGAACAAGCCCGAGCTCGTCGCGCGCGCCGAAGCGCTCTACAAGCGCCTGAAACGCCGCTGGAACGTGTTCTACGACGCCGCGGGCGCGATCGGCCGCCGCTATCGCCGCCAGGACGAAATCGGCACGCCCTACGGCGTCACGATCGACTTCGACACGATCGAAAAGGACGGCAAGGTCACGCTCCGCGACCGCGACACGCTGCAGCAGGTGCGCCTGACGGAAGACGAGCTCGTCGCCTTCCTCTCCGAAAAAATCGACGGATGAACGAAAA
>JBJEVP010000274.1:0-1580 GCA_051884475.1 Candidatus Spyradosoma sp. | reverse complement strand
GTTATCCGTTATTGTTCGGGCATCGTTCAAAGATTTCCCATGCTCGAAAAATTCCCGTCATTCGCCGCGGGCGTCGCGGCGCTCGCGCTTTCGGTCGCGTTCCCGCCGTCGGCGGACGCGCGCGACATCGTCTTCGTCGGCGACTCCATCACGCAGGGCGGCGCCTATCTCGCCGGCCCCGTGGCGAGCTGGCGCTACGCGCTGTTCAAGCATTTCGTGGACGCCGGCGAGGAATTTTTCCCGATGGGCACGACGGTCGGCGCGCGCGGGAACACGGACGTCTCCGCGCTGTGTCCGCCGTATCGCGGCGTCGCGTTCACGAACGTCTCCGAAGCCGCCGCGAGCGCGCGCGCCTACCAGTACGCCGGGCACGCGGCGGACGGGAAATTCCGCGCCGATCCCGGCTCCGCGTTCCCGCCGGAAAACCGCGGCCCCGTGACGATCAAGCTCGGGCAGAAAAATCCCTTCACGGGAACGGCGGACGAATTTTTCGACGGCGCGACGCGCAAAAAATACGTCGGCGAAACCTACCGTTCCCGCTACGGCGCGCGCAGGCCGGACACGCTCTGCGTCCTCATCGGCATCAACGATCTCTACGACGCGCGCGAGGGCGACGCCGCGATCGCCGAGCACGTGCACGGCATCGTGAAGGCGTACCAGAAGCACAATCCGAAAATCCGCGTCCACGTCTTCGAGCTGCTCCCGACCGGCAGGGACAACGGCACGGGAACGTCGGGAAAAAACAATTACATTCCCTACAACGAGCACCTGCGCGGCGTCGTCCGCAAGTGGAGCACGGCGTCGTCGAAGGTCACGCTCGACCGCGTTTCCGACGGCTTCTACGCGGAAAGCGGCGCGATGATCGACACGGCGCGCGGCGCGCATCCGAACCGGCAGGGCGAGCTGATCGTCGCCGGCAACGCCGCGCGCGCGCTCGGGCTGCCGCAGCGAAGCGCGGGGCTGGAGCGCCGCGGGAACGCCGAGCTTTCGGCCTCCGCGGAAAATCTCGCCTCGGGAAAATTTTCCCGCAAGGGCGCGGGAGTCTCGGCGACCGGCGACCGCGCGGTCTTCGCCTCCGGCGACGGCGAAAGCACGCTTTCCCGGACGTGGAACAAAAGCGGCAAGGCGCGCGAGTTCACGCTCGCCTTCACCGCGAAGCTCGACGCGACCGCGCGCGCGGACAACGCGCTCGGCGTGATCGTCGGCAACGGCGCGGAGGCGGGAGCGCTCTCCGTGCGCGAGGAAGGCGTCTTCTGGAACGACGCGCTGCTCTACGGCGCGGACGTGCTCGGCGACAAGGCGCACAATTCCTTTTCGACGACGAAGACCGCCGCCGCGCTCCGCGTCGCGTGGCTCGACGGGAACGCGCGCGCCGGCGTGCCGGGCGGCTTCTACGTGTGGCTCGGCGACGTCCTCGTCGGCGAGGCGCTGAGCGGCGACGCGCGTTTTTCGGCGCACCGCGACAAAATCGTCTTCGGCGACCTCGGCGCGGCGTGGATCGCGCGCGCGACGCTCTCCGACGTCCGTTTCCGCGCGGGAACGCCCTTCGCCCCGCCCGCGGAGAAAAAATGACGCGCGCG
>JBJEVP010000273.1:0-1581 GCA_051884475.1 Candidatus Spyradosoma sp. | reverse complement strand
CAACAAAATGTTCTTTCATTAAATCCGCGCGGGAACGCTTTGGCAAATTGAAATTCGGGGAGACCAGATTTCAATTTACGCGAAGGCCCGAAAGGCGCATAATCCGTCGCTCAGGAAATGGCCAATTCACGCACTTCAGAACGTCCGCTCAAACCCACGGATCTCCGGGGCATCCTCAAATACGTCCCGATGTTCCGCGAGCACGTCTTCGTCGTCGCTCTCGACGGGAGCATCGTAGAACACGAGAATTTCCAGAATCTCGTCACGGACATCGCCGTCCTGCGGAGTCTGAACATCAACGTCGTCATCGTTCACGGAATCGGAAAACAGCTCCGCGACATGGCGGCGCGCCAGCGAGTGAAGCTCTCCGACGTCTACGGCGAGGGCGTCACCGACGCCGACACGATGGAGCTCGCCTGCGAGGCCGCCGGAATCGTCACGCAGAGCATCATCGAGGGGCTGACTCACGCGAACCTGAAATGCGCCGTCACGAACGCGATCCGCGCCACGCAGGTCGGCGTTCTCGGCGGCGTCGATCAGCTGCTGACGGGCAAGGTCGAGAAGATCGACACGCCGCTCATCAGGTCGCTGCTCGCGCAGGGCGTCATTCCGCTCGTCACGCCGATCCTCTGCGACCGAGACGGGAACTCGCTCCGCGTGAACAGCGATTCCGTCGCCGCCGATCTCGCCGTCGAGCTGGGCGCGTCCAAGCTGATTTATCTCACGCCGTTTCCGGGGCTCGTGCTCGACGGAAAACTGCAGGTCAACCTCACGCTTTCCGCGCTCGAAAAGGCGCTTCAGAAAAAGAACGTCGAAATCGAGGAACGCCTGCGCGGGAAGGCGCTCTTCGCCGTCCGCGCGCTCAACAACGGCACGCAGCGCGCGCACATTCTCGACGGGCGCACCAACGGCGGACTGCTCGCCGAGATCTTCGACAAGGTCGGCACCGGCTCCATGATTCACGCGAACGACTACGACTGCATCCGCCCCGCGAAGAAGAAGGACGCGCAGTTCATCTACAGCATCACGAAGAACGCCGTGAAGAACAAAAGCCTCGTCCGGCGTTCCCGCCAGCTCATCGAATCGCACACCGAGGATTATTTCGTGTATGAGATCGACGAGAGCATCATCGGCTGCGCGTGCCTGCGCCGCTTCGACGACGCGCCGGACACGGCGGAACTGTGCAGCGTCTACGTTCAGCCTTTTTACCAGGACCGGGGCGTCGGGAAAAAGCTCGTCGCCTACGCCGAGCATCACGCGCGGGAACGCGGCGTGAAGACGCTCATCACCTGCACGACGCAGACCTACGGGTTCTTCAGAAGCGTGTGCGGATTCGACGACGCCGCGCCGGAAGTCCTGCCGCCGTCGCGCGCGGCCGAACTCGCCGAGAACGGCCGCAACTCGAAGGCGCTCTTCAAGCGTCTCTGAGCTTCTTCTCTCCCGCCCGCGGGAAGGGCGTTCCCGCCGTTTCTCCGTTTTTTTTTGTTGGAAAAAAATGTAACGCGGGCGTAAACTTCGCCCCTCATTTTTTTTCATCTTCACCATGCGTTCCGATCTGAAACCGAAACTGCTGACCGTATT
>JBJEVP010000272.1:0-1584 GCA_051884475.1 Candidatus Spyradosoma sp. | reverse complement strand
CGCTCCTCGAAATCCTTTCCGCCGCCTCCGCCTGGCGCCTCCCCCTTTCGCGCAAAAAATGAACGCCACCGACGACACGAACAAAACGCCGCGCCGCGGCCTCGGAGAAAACGTCCGCAAAGCCTTCGTCACCGGGCTTCTGCTCTGCCTGCCCGTTTCGCTGACGGTCTACATCATCATCTGGCTCGTGAACTTTCTCGCCTCTCCGGCGCGCGGTTCTCTGCAGTACTTTCTGCGCATGTTCGGCGCGGAGCTTCCCTCCACGCCTCTGTGCAACGCCGGACTCACCATCGTTTCGGCGCTGATCGTCGCCGCGGGCATCGCCTTCATCGGCTTCGTCTCCCGCAATCTCTTCGGACGCTTCTTCATTTCCGCGCTGGAAAAAATCCTGAACCGCCTTCCGATGGTGCGCTCGATCTATTCCGCGATCAAGCAGATCATCGACACGTTTTCCGCGGGCGGAAAGGAAAAGACGTTCAGCCGCGCCGTGATGGTCGAATTTCCCCGGCGGGAATGCTGGACGATCGGCTTCGTCACGCACGAAGGCGAAACGGAATTTTCCCGTCTCGCGGGAAAGCCGCTCCTTCACGTGTTCGTGCCGACGACGCCCAACCCGACGGGCGGCTACATGATTTTCGTGCCCGAAGACGAAGTGCGGAAGCTCGACGTCTCCGTCGCCGAAGCGATGAAGATGATCGTCTCCGGCGGCGCCGTCGTTCCCGAGGAGCTCAAGCCGTGAATCTCGTCCTGCTCGACTCCGAGACCGTCTCCGAGCTTCCCGCGGGAACGCCCGCGGCGGAGCATCTTCTGCGCGTGCTGAAGGTCTCCGCCGGCTCCGTCTTCTGGTGCGGCGCGAAAAACGGTCCTCGAGGACTCGCGACGGTGCGGGAAATCTCCCCCGCCGGAGACGTGCGCTTCTCCGTCGCGTGGGAACGCGGCGCCCGCGCCGCGCTCCCGCCCGTGCGGCTGGTCGTCGGACTTTCCCGCCCGCAGACGATGAAGAAGGTCTTCGCCGCGGCCGCCGAAATCGGATGCGCGCGCATCGACGTCTTCCGCAGCGAAAAAGGCGATCCCGCCTACGCCGAAAGCTCGCTTTGGAAAAGCGGAGACTCCGCGCTTTCCGACGTTCTCGAAAAGGCCGCGGAACAGACCTGCGTTCCCGCGCTTCCCGAGTTCGCGCTGAGCGCGTCGCTCGCGGAGGCGCTCGACGCCGTTCCCGCGCGCGCCGTCCGCGTCGCGCTCGACGTCTACGGCGCGGACGCCTCCTTCGCCCGCACGGAATTCGCGCCGGACGTTCCCGCCGTCCTCGCCGTCGGCTCCGAACGCGGCTGGTCCGAACGCGAACGCGGCGTTCTGCGTTCCCGCGGCTTCGCCTTCGCGCATCTGGGCGAGCGCGTGCTGCGCGTCGAGACCGCCGTCTCCGTCGCCCTCGCCGTCGCCCTCGCCCGCATCGACTTCTGGACGCCCCACCGCGTCCTCCGCTGACGCCGCGTCAGAAAAAAGACGCGTTCCCGCGGGAGCGTCCCTTCAATTTCGCGCTTTACGCGGGGAGCGGCAAAGAGTGAAATGTCTCCTTACATTTTT
>JBJEVP010000271.1:0-1585 GCA_051884475.1 Candidatus Spyradosoma sp. | reverse complement strand
ATCGTGATTCCGCCGGAGATCACGTAGAGCGAACCCACCAGCGCGATGAACGAAATGTATTCCTTGAACGAGTGCCAGACGTCGTGCGCGCCGCCGGGCACGAGCCATATGTAATACGCGGAGACCACCGCGCCCAGGCCTATCGCCACGACCGGATAACGCTTTTCCCAAAGATGTTTCAGCCGCGCTCCCGCGAGCGGCGCGACCGCGATGAGCACCAGCAGGAGAGCGAACGGAATCGCCATCCAGAGCTTCACCGTATCATGCTTCAGCGCGTCCGCGCTCGCCAACAAATCCGATATGTACGCCATGTCCATGACGTTTTCATTCTCACAAAAAAAAACCGCCCCGACAACATTTTCCGTTCCCGCGGGCGCGATTTCGCGGAGCAGACGTTCCCGCCCCGCTCGCCCGCCCTAGTTCATCGTCGCGATTGTCCCCGCCGTCGTTCTTCCATTTTCCTTGACCTCGCCCCGCCTTTTTGAGATTTTTTCAGCTCATTTTTTCAAAGTTATGGCAAACACAACCGTCAACAACATCAAGCGCAAGAACATCATCCGCTACAACAACGATCTCTGCCTCGTGCTGGAGTGCCAGGTCCGCACGCCTCCGAACAACGCTTCCTATTGCCAGATGGAGCTGCGTTCGCTCTCCTCGGGCCGCGTCATCCCCGTCCGCACGAACATCGGCGCTTCGTTCGACGTTCTCGACAACAGCATCCGCCAGCTCGAACTGCTCTATCAGGCGGACGGCAACTACGTGTTCTCCGACGCGGAGACGTTTGAAGAATTTCCGATTCCCGCCTCGACGCTCAAGGATTCCGAAGGCTTCCTGATCGAAGGGCAGACCTACGACATTCTCTTCGTCGAAGAAAAGCCCGTTTCCGTCAACCTCCCGGCGTCCGTCAACGTGAAGGTCGTCGAAGCTCCGCCCGCGATCAAGGGCGACACCTCCGGCAACGCGCAGAAGGCGGTCAAGATCGAGTCCGGTCTCACGGTCATGGTTCCGCTCTTCATCAAGGAAGGCGAAGTCATCCGCATCAGCACGGAAGACAAGAGCTACCTCGGTCGCGCTTAGTCGGTCTTTCCCGCGCGCTTCCGCGCGGCGAAAAAAAAACTCCGCCCTTCCCTTGCACGGGAACGCGGAGTTTTTTTGTGCGGGCCCTCGCCCGCGAGAACTCGCGGGAGCGCTTTTTTGGAAAGTTTCCGGTCGCTTCTCCAAAAAGGATGTGGATGCGCCGAGCCCCGAAGGGGCGACGATTGTCCAGCGCAGGGTTTCACCCCTACGTAAACGGACAAAAAAAACGAATGCGTCCTTGCGGGAACGCTCTCGCTGTCGTGCGACGTATTTTCAATCGCGCTCCTTCAGAGCGCGTTTTTTCTGTATGGTTTTCGTAGGGCTGCGCGAACGAGTTCGCGCAGCCCTACGCTAATCAACTCCGCCCCTTCGGGGCTGGGGGTGACTTTCCGGTCGCTTTGTGAAATCCTTAAAAGAAGATTTCGAAAGCGAGCGATACTGCCGCCCGAAAAGAAAACGTTTTTCACGCGCTTTTGGGGACGAAGACATTCCTGTCTTCGTTCCCGCG
>JBJEVP010000270.1:0-6050 GCA_051884475.1 Candidatus Spyradosoma sp. | reverse complement strand
GGGGGCGAAGGCATTCCTGCCTTCGTTCCGTGCGGCGGGCGATTTTCCGCGGGCGCATTTTCGCAGTGCGGCGTTCCCGCGTCCTACGGCGAAGACGTGGACGTCTTCGCCCCCAAGCGCGCACCCGCGCGTTTCCGCGTGAGACCTGAACGCGTTTCGTGAAAAAAAAGGCGTTCCCGCGCGGGAACGCCTTTTTTTTCTTCGTGCGCGTGAAAGCGCGAATCACTTCGCGGCTTTCGCGGCGTCGTATTTCGCCCACGCTTCGGCGGCGACGGCCTTCTGCGCGGCGGTGTATTCCTCGGCGGCCTTGGCGGCGGCGGCTTCGTCTTCCGGCGAGGCGAAGGCGTGCTTGTAGCCCTTCACGTCGTTCCAGTGTCCGCGGGTGAAGTCCGGGAACGCGACGGCGGCGCAGTTGTTGTCCATCGAGAGCGTGCCGAGCTCGGCGAGGCAGCACCATTCGGCGAGGTCATAGACGTCCATGTCGAGCGGCAGGCCGTTCTGGAGGCAGTAGATCATGCGGGCGTCCATGATGTAGTCCATGCCGCCGTGACCGCCGACCTGCTGCGCCTTCATGCCGAACTGCTTGAGCACGGGGTGGCGGAACTGGGCGCGGAGCGCTTCCATTTCCGCGGGCGGCATGAAGCCGTGAGAGTTCAGGTTGTCCACCTGCGGCTGGTGTCCGGAGCTCTTGAGCTGCTTGGCGTCCACGGCCATTCCGGGCGTAGGATACTTGTTGGCGAAACCGCGCGTTCCCGTGAGCTGGTAAAGGCGGTTGTAGGGCTGGGGCGTCATGACGTTGTGCTGGATTTCGATGACCTTGCCCTTGGCGGTGCGGATGAGCGTCGTCGTGTGGTCGCCGTTGCGGTAGGTCTCGCAGGGCTTTCCGGTCTTGGCTTCGACGTATTCCTTGCCGTGGAAGGAGTCGGTGTCCATCGCGACGAGCGTGGTCATGCGGTCGCCGCGGTGAATATCGAGCGCCTGCGCGACGGGGCCGAGGCCGTGCGTGGCGTACACGTCGCCGCGGTTTTCCTTGTTGTACTTCATGCGCCAGCCGAGCTTTTCCGGGTCGTTTTCGGGATTGCTCCAGTAGTAGCCCCAGAAGTCGTCGAGGTTGTGAATGTAGGCGCCCTGCGCGCGGATGATTTCGCCGAAGACGCCGTTCTGCGCGAGGTTGAGGGCGTCCATTTCGAACCAGTCGTAGCAGCAGTTTTCGAGAATCATGCAGTGCAGACGGTTCTTTTCGGAAAGGTCGATGAGTTCCCAGCACTGTTCGAGGTTCATCGCGGAAGGCACTTCGATCGCCGTGTGCTTGCCGTTTTCGAGAGCGCATTTCGCGACGGGGAAGTGGTGGTCCCAGTCCGTGGCGACGTAGACGAGATCGACGTCGGCGCGCTTGCAGACTTCCTTGTAGCCTTCGGCGCCGGAATAGACGTCGGCGGGCGGAAGGCCGGCGTTGCGGAGGTACTGCTGGCAGCCTTCCGCACGGGAGGCTTCATAGTCGCAGAGCGCGACGATCTGCACGCCGGGAATGTGCGTGAAGCGTTCCACCGCACCGGGACCGCGCATGCCGAGACCGACGAACGCGACGCGCACGCCCGCCATCTTCGGAACCGTCAGGCCGAGAACGTCTTTCTGTCCGGCGGGACGCGCGGGAGTGTTCACCACGATGGTGCCTTTGTCCCAGGTCCACGTCGTGGACGGAGAGAGCGAGCCGGAGCCGTCCTTCGAGACGAGCGAAGGATCGGGGCTGCAGACGGTTGTTTCCTGACCGCATCCGGAAAAGGCGCTCAGGGCGACGGCGGCGAGGGCGCCGACCGACAGTATTTTGTTCAGCGTTGTCTTAGTCATAGTATTTTCAGGAAAAAGGAGAGGTTCGGAAAAAAAAGCGTTTCCGCGGGAAAATCAGACGCCGAACGCGAGAATTTCCTCCGGCGTCACGGTCGCCGTGCCGAATTTGCCGACGACGATTCCCGCGGCCGTGTTCGCGAAATGCGCGGCGGACTCCAGGTCCGCTCCCGCCGCGAGCGCGAGCGTGAGCGAGGCGATCACGGTGTCGCCCGCGCCGGAAACGTCGAAGACCTCGCGGGCGTAAGTCGGGATGAGCTTTTCGATTTTGCCCTCGCGGGAAAGCAGCATGCCGTCCGCGCCGAGCGTGACGACGAGCATTCTCGGGTGATGCTTTTCCCAGATGCGGCGGCAGATTTCCTCCGCGGGAAAGTCCGTTCCCGAGATTTCGTTGCCGATGTCGGCGAGCTCGATCGCCTCGTTGCGGTTCGGCGTGATCAGGCCGATGTCCTCGAAGGGCAGGCGGCGGCGCGGCTTCGGGTCGAGGGAGACGAGGGAGCCTTTCTTTTCTGCCGCCGCGAGAAGGTCGGAGAGCAGCCGCATGTCGATCGCCCCCTTGGCGTAGTCGGAGACGATGACGGCGTCGGCGCGGGAGATTTCCTCGAAGAGCGCGTCGCGGACGTCGGGCGCGGAGAGCGCGTAGGCGGCGGGCGGCTGTTCGCGGTCGATGCGGCAGAGCTGCTGGTTGCGCACGACGACGCGCGACTTGATGATGGTCTGCACGTCCTCGCGGCGGAACGCCGGCGGGAACGCGATTCCGTCGCCGCGGAGAATCTTTTCGAGATCGGCGCCCGCGGAGTCCGTGCCGAAAAGTCCGCAGAGCGCCGCGTCCGCGCCGAGGGAGCGGATGTTCAGCGCGACGTTGGCCGCTCCGCCGGCCACGAAGCGGTCCCGCATCACGTTGACGACGGGAACGGGCGCTTCCGGGGAAATGCGCGTCGCGTCGCCGTGAACGTAGTGGTCGAGCATGACGTCGCCGACGACGAGGATGCGTTTTTCGCGGATTTTTCGGAGGAGGTCTTTCATTTTCTGCGGAAAGCATAACATCGAAGCCCCTTCAGTGCAAATTTCAAAAAACGGACGTTCGCCGCGCCGCATGCGGGAACGCGGGAACTCAGAAATGAACCGCCTTTACAAGCGCGGGGAAAAGTGAAATGCTTACGGACTTTTCGTAATGAACGAGAACGCTCCATTGAGATTTTACGACGCGGACTTCAAGGTGACGCCCGAATATCGCGCGTCGCTTCCCGACATGCAGAACCGCAACGAGACCGCCATTCCCGGCGGAACGGTGCCGCTGCTTCAGGTCGGGATGTCGAATTTCCGGCTTCCTCTGCAGGTCGCGCGGGCGTCCGGCGCCTCTCCCGTTCCCGTGGAGGCCTCCGTCACGGGAACGGTTTCTCTCGACGCCGCGCACAAGGGCATCAACATGTCGCGCATCGTCCGCATTTTTTACGAATTTCAGAACGAGGTGTTCACGCTTTCGACGCTGCGGAACATTCTCGAAAAATATCTTTCGGAAATCGGCAGTTCCCGCGCGCAGGTGCGCGTGGACTTCAACTATCCCATACCGCAGAGAAGTCTGCGCAGCGGGCTGGTCGGTTATCAGTATTATTCCTGCGCCTACGAAGGCATTTTCGAGAACGGGAGATTTCGGGCGTTCGTCCATTTCGACTTCGTGTATTCGTCGGCCTGTCCGTGTTCGGCGGAGCTTTCCGAGCACGCCCGCGTTTCGCGCAACGTGCTCGGGATTCCTCATTCCCAGCGCTCCAAGGCGCGCGTTCTCGCGGAGGTCGATCCTTCGCGCGAGATTTTCATCGAGGATTTCCGCCGCCTTTGCCTGCGGGCGCTCCATACGGAGACGCAGGTCATGGTCAAGCGCGAGGACGAACAGGCCTTCGCCGAACTCAACGGCGCCTACTACAAGTTCGTGGAGGACGCCGCACGCCTTCTCTTCGCGCAGTTCGACGCCGAGCCGCGCGTGATCGATTTCCGCATCGTCTGCGCGCATCTGGAATCCCTGCATTCGCACGATGCGGTTTCCGTCATCGTCAAGGGCGTTCCCGGCGGGCTTTCTCACGCGTTTTCCGATTTCCGGGCGCTTGTCTGTTAGCCGGATTCTTCGGCGGGAGGCGCGTTCCCGCGTGAGATTTCCGAAACGAAAAAGCGGTCCCGCGATTAAATCGCGGAACCGCCGGTTCGAATCCCTTCGTCATACCATGACCGTCGTTCCCTCTCGGGAACGTCGGGAAAACGCGCGCGTGTTCATTTCTTTTTTGACGGGAGGCGGGAATGGGGGCATCATCTCGGAAAAATTTTTCCAGATTCATCGACATGAAAATCAGCATCGGAAGTGATCACGCGGGCTTTGAACTGAAGGAAGCGCTCGCCGAATATCTCCGCGGTCGCGGGGCGGAAGTCGTCGATTGCGGCACGCATTCGAAGGACTCCGTCGATTATCCGGATTTCGCGCAGGCCGTGGCGCGGAACGTCGCGGCGGGAACGTCGGATTTCGGCGTGCTCGTGTGCTGGACCGGCGTGGGCATTTCGATCGCGGCGAACAAGGTCGCGGGAGTGCGCGCGGTGAACTGCTTCAACGCGGACATGGCGGAGCTTTCCCGCCGGCACAACGACGCGAACGTGATCTGCTTCGGGCAGAAGTTCATCGCGGCGAAGGACGCGGAGAACTGGATCGACATTTTTCTGAAGACACCGTTCGACGGCGGACGCCACGCGCGCCGCGTCGGGAAGATGGAAGCGTGCCGTTCCTGCGGCGCCTGAGCCGCGCGGGAACGCGGCGTTTCCGCGAAGCTCCGAATTTTTTGTTTCAAAAAAAACGAACATAGGAAAAGACAATGGCAATCAATCCCACACCTCTCGCTCAGCTCGATCCGGAAGTCGCTTCCTGCATCGAGGGCGAACTCAAGCGCCAGCAGTCGCACATCGAGCTGATCGCGTCGGAAAACTTCACGCTTCCCGCGGTGATGGCGGCGCAGGGCAGCGTGCTGACGAACAAATACGCGGAAGGCTACCCGAAGAAGCGCTGGTACGGCGGCTGCGAGTGGGTCGATCAGGTCGAGCAGCTCGCGATCGACCGCGCCAAGAAGCTCTTCGGCGCGGAGCACGCGAACGTGCAGCCGCATTCGGGTTCGCAGGCGAACATGGCGGTCTATTTCGCCGCGATTCAGCCCGGCGACAAGATTCTGACGATGAATCTCGCGCACGGCGGGCACCTTACGCACGGCGCTCCCGTGAATTTTTCCGGAAAACTTTACCAGGTCGTGCATTACGGCGTGGGCGAGGACGGCTACATCAATTACGATGAAATCGCCGAAACGGCGGAGCGCGAAAAGCCGAAGCTGATCACGGTCGGCGCCTCCGCCTACGCGCGCGTCATCGATTTCAAGCGCATGGCGGACATCGCGCACGCGAACGGCGCGCTGCTGCTCGCGGACATCGCGCACATCGCGGGACTCGTCGCGGGCGGCGTTCACCCGTCGCCCGTCGGGCACGCGGACTTCGTCACGACGACGACGCACAAGACGCTGCGCGGTCCGCGCGGCGGGCTGATTCTCTGCGGAGAAAAATGGGCGAAGGCGATCGATTCGGCGGTGTTCCCGGGTGCGCAGGGCGGACCGCTCGAACACGTGATCGCGGCGAAGGCGGTCTGCTTCGGCGAGGCGCTCAAGCCCGAGTTCCGGGATTACGCGAAGCAGATCGTGTCCAATTCGCGCGCGCTCGCGGCGGATCTGATCGGCGCGGGCTTCAAGCTCGTTTCCGGCGGGACGGACAACCATCTCTGTCTCGTCGATCTGCGCGGGAGCCATCCCGACGTCACCGGCAAGGACGCGCAGCTCGCGCTCGACGCGGCGAACATCACGACGAACAAGAACACCGTTCCCGGAGAAACGCGTTCGCCGTTCCAGGCGAGCGGAATCCGTCTCGGCACGCCCGCGGTCACGTCGCGCGGCATGAAGGAGCCGGAAATGAAGCTCATCGCGAAGGCGATCACGACCGTCATCGACAACATTCACGACGACGCGAAGATCGCCGAGGCCCGCGAAATCGCGCGCACGCTCTGCCGCAACTTCCCGTTGCCGTATTGAGCGGCGGGAACGCGTGATAGCGAATTTCGAATAGCGAGTTTCGAGTTCCGAATTTCGAATGAAGTGCCAGGTGTTTTTGCCTTCGGCAAAAACGAGGTG
>JBJEVP010000269.1:0-1610 GCA_051884475.1 Candidatus Spyradosoma sp. | reverse complement strand
CGCGGGAACGCGGGAGTTTTCCCGCCGCGCGAGCGAAAATAGAATTCACACGGCGGGGGTTTTCATCTATCTTTGCGGGAACACGTTTATTTTCTCCGAACAAACCATTTTTTTTGAATCGCCATGGCACTCACAAAATTTCGCAGCCAACTCATCGCCGACACCGGAATCAGCACCGGAGACGAAGGCAAGGGACGCCTCATTCCCGAAGTCATCCGCGAGCTTCAGGCCGAGACCGGCAATCGCGGCGTCGTCTCCGTCGTGATGAAGGTGAACGGCGGGGCGAATTCCGGGCACACCGTCGGCGGGCTCAAGCTGAACCTGCTGCCCGCGGGCGTGATCGAGAAGGACGTCGCCGTGCTCGCGATCGGCGCCGGCGTCGTCGCCGACCCGCGCAAGTTCCGCTGGGAGGCGGTTCCGCTCGAAAAGATGGGCATTCCGATTTATCCGCGCCTGCGCATCGACGAGCGCACGATGCTCAGCGACGTCTCGCACCGCATGCTCGACCTCGCGTTCGAGGACTACCGCGTGAACGTGCTCAAGCACCTGCCGCGCGGCTCGACGGGGCGCGGCATCACGCCCGCGTACTGCGACGAGGTGGGGCAGTGGCAGATCACCTACGCGGATTTTCTCGGGCCGAAGGAAGTCTTCGCCGAAAAGATGAACGCGCGCCTGGACCGCGCCGAGCGCACGATCGAGCACGTCTGCCGCGTCGCGCCGGAGCAGTGGAGCGAATTTTTCAAAAAACTCACGGCGGCGGAAGTCCGCGGGAACGCGCCCGCGATCAAGGACGGCGTCTTCTCCGAGGCGGATTTCGACTTCACGCAGTTCGACGCGGGAACGCCGTTCCGCTTCGACCGCGAAAAGGTCGTCGAGGTCTATTGGGCGGCGGGGCAGGAGCTCGTTCCCGCGATCTGCGACGTGCGCGATCTCGTGCTCGACACGATGAAGCGCGGCGAATACGTCATCGGCGAGTTCGGCCAGGCCTACTGGCTCGACAAGCGCCACGGCTTCCCGCCGAACGTCACCGCCTCGCACACGTTCACGCCGGAATTTTTCCAGTCCGCGGGCATTCCCGCCCAGCTCGTGCACACGATGGGCTGCTGCAAGGCGTACGACACGAAGGTCGGCACGCACGTGTTTCTCACGCAGATGGACGACGAGCACCCGCTGTGCCGCCGCCTGAAGAAGCTCGAGTTCGGCGTCGTCTCCGGGCGCCAGCGCATGGTCGGCTGGTGCGACTGCGTCGAAAAGGCGGACGCGCTCCGCTACGGCGGCTATCAGGATCTCGTCATCAACAAGCTCGACGCGCTCTCGCCCGCGGACGAATGGCGGGGCGGCGACCTGCTCGTGTGCGTCGCCTACAAGGGCCCGGACGGAAAAATCTACCGCCACGTGCCGCGCAACGACGCGCTGCGCCAGACGCTCGTTCCCGTGTACGAGGCGCTCCCGGGCTGGACGGAGGACATTTCCGGCGTGCGCTCGTTCGCCGATCTTCCCGCGAACGCCAAGCGCTACGTCGCCTTCGTGATGAAGACGATCGTCGAGCTCGCCGACGCGCCCGCGCTCCCGAACCTGCGCTACATCGGCGTCGGCCCGCTCCCCTCCCA
>JBJEVP010000268.1:0-1612 GCA_051884475.1 Candidatus Spyradosoma sp. | reverse complement strand
TTTTCAAAATTGCGTTCGGGCGGGAACGCGGGTAGATTTCGCGCTTTCATTTTTTTCTTCACGAAACCAAGGAAGCAATCATGTGCGCCAAAGCAGCTAAAACCGCAATTTCTCCGCGCCGGGACGAAGATTATCCCGAGTGGTACCAGCAGGTCGTCAAGGCCGCCGACCTCGCCGAAAACTCTCCCGTGCGCGGCTGCATGGTCATCAAGCCCTGGGGCTATTCGCTTTGGGAAAACATTCAGCGCGACCTCGACGCCATGTTCAAGGCGACCGGGCACGTCAACGCGTATTTCCCGCTCTTCATTCCGAAGAGCTTCATCGAAAAGGAGGCCGAGCACGTCGAAGGCTTCGCGAAGGAATGCGCCGTCGTCACGCACTCGCGGCTCGCGGCGGACGGCAGCGGCAGACTCGTTCCCGCGGGCGAGCTCGAAGAGCCGCTCATCGTGCGCCCGACGTCGGAGACCATCATCGGCGCGACGTATTCGAAGTGGGTGCAGAGCTACCGCGACCTGCCGATTCTCGTGAACCAGTGGGCGAACGTCGTCCGCTGGGAAATGCGCACGCGCCTCTTTCTGCGCACGGCGGAATTTCTCTGGCAGGAAGGCCACACCGTGCACGCCACCGCCGAAGAGGCCGAGGCGGAGACGCGCAAGATGCTCGACGTCTATGCCGACTTCGCCGAAAACTACATGGCGATGCCCGTCATCCGCGGGCACAAGACGGCGTCCGAGCGCTTCCCCGGCGCGGTGGACACGCTCTGCATCGAAGCGATGATGCAGGACCGCAAGGCGCTCCAGGCGGGAACGTCGCACTTCCTCGGGCAGAATTTCGCGAAGAGCTGCAACATCCAGTTCCAGAACGAGGCCGGTCAGCTGCAGCACGCGTGGACGACCTCGTGGGGCGTCTCGACGCGCCTCATCGGCGGCATGATCATGACGCACGCGGACGACGACGGCATGGTCGTCCCGCCGCGCCTCGCGCCGCAGCACGTCGTGATTCTCCCGATCTACCGCGATCCCGCGCAGCGCGCCGAAGTGCTCGCCTACTGCGAATCGCTCAAGGCGGAAATCGCCGCGCAGCGCTTCGACGGGCGGCCGATTCTCGTCTCGATCGACGACCGCGACCTGCGCGGCGGCGAAAAGACCTGGGGCTGGATCAAGAAAGGCATTCCGCTGCGCGTCGAAGTCGGCGCGCGCGACATCGCCGAGGGCAAAGTCTTCGTCGGTCGCCGCGACACGGGCGAAAAGGCGGCGTTCCCGCGCGCGGAGTTCGTCGCGACGCTCCCGCGGAAGCTGCAGGAAATCCAGGACAACCTGCTCGCGCGCGCGAAAAAATTCCGCGCCGACAACACGCGCGAAATCGACACCAAGGAAGAGTTCTACGAGTTCTTCACGCCGAAGAACAAGGAAAAGCCCGAAGTGCACGGCGGCTTCGCGCTCTGCCACTGGAACGGCTCGCCGGAAGTCGAGGCGCAGATCAAGGCGGACCTGAACGTCACGATTCGCTGCGTCCCGCTCGACGACGAAGCGTTCCCGCCGACGCCCGGCACGTGCCCGTTCACGGGCGAGCCGTCCGCGCGCCGCGTCGTCTTCGCGAAATCGTACTGAGC
>JBJEVP010000267.1:0-1616 GCA_051884475.1 Candidatus Spyradosoma sp. | reverse complement strand
TTTAAGCTTTCTCGATGAGCGACTTGCCGGTCATTTCCGGAGGCGTGGGCAGGCCCATCATGTCGAGCAGCGTCGGAGCGATGTCGCCGAGCGCGCCGCCGTTTTGGCGCAGCTTCACGTCCTTCACGCCCTTGCCGTAGAGCACGACTTCGACGGGGTTGAGCGTGTGCTGCGTGTGCGGGCCGTGCGTGGCCTCGTCGTACATTTCATCGACGTTCCCGTGGTCGGCGGTGACGAGCATGTCCACGCCGCACTCGTCGGCGACGGCGCAGATGCGCTCGAGGCACTTGTCCACGGTTTCGACCGCCTTGATGATCGCGGGCTGTTTGCCCGTGTGACCGACCATGTCGGGGTTCGCGAAGTTGGTGACGATGAGCGCGTACTTGCCGCTGCGCAGCGCGTCGATCGTCGATTGGCACACGCCCTCGGCGGACATTTCCGGCTTCTGGTCGTAGGTGGCGACTTCCTTGGGCGAGGGAATGAGCCCGCGCTCTTCGCCCGGGAACGGCTCGTCGCGGTAGTCGTTGAAGAAGAACGTGACGTGCGGGAACTTTTCCGTTTCCGCCGTGCGGAACTGCTTCAGCCCCTGCTTCGCGATCCAGTCGCCGAGAATGTTGACCATCGGCGCGGGCTTCGGGAACACGACGTTCGGGCAGAGACCCTTCTGGTATTCCGTCATCGTGGCGTAGTAGATGTCGAGCTTCTTCGCGCGCGCGAAGCCGTCGAACGAATCGTCGATGAACGCGTGCGTGAGCTCGCGCGGGCGGTCGCCGCGGAAATTGAAGAAGATGACGCTGTCGCCGTCGGCGATTTTTCCGACGGGAGCGCCGTCCTTGACGATGCGGGTCGGGAGCACGAACTCGTCGCCCTGTTCGGAATCCGAGGACGGATTCTTGTAATACCATTCGACGGCGGCGGTCGCGGACTCGGCGGTCAGCGCGTCTTCGCCGACGAGGCATCGGTACGCCTTTTCGACGCGGTTCCAGCGGTTGTCGCGGTCCATCGCCCAGAAGCGCCCGGCGACGGTGGCGATTTTGCCGAGCCCGATTTCGGCGCACTTGTCCTCGATTTCCTTGATGAATCCGACGCCCGAGGTCGGCGGCGAGTCGCGGCCGTCCATGAACGCGTGGATGCAGACGTTCTTCACGCCCGCCGCCTTCGCGCCGCGGATGAGCCCGTAGAGGTGCGGGAGCGTCGAGTGCACGCCGGCGGCGCTCGCGAGCCCCATCAGGTGAAGCGCGCCGCCGGTCTTGACGACGTTCCCGAACGCGGCCTGAAGCACGGCGTTGTTCTTCATGCCTTCGTCGGTGAGACCGAGGTCGATGCGCATGATTTCCTGCGGAACGATGCGCCCGGCGCCGATGTTCTGGTGCCCGACTTCGGAATTGCCCATGATGCCTTCGGGCAGCCCGACCGCGGGACCGTGCGCGGCGACTTCCGTGCGCGGCCATTCGGCGGAAAGTTTGTTCGAGAACGGGATGTCCGCGATTTTCAGCGCGTTGTATTTGTCCTGTTCCTTGTGGTGGTTGGCTCCCCAACCGTCTCGGATGACGAGTAGAACTGTTTTGCTCATAAGTGCCGACGATTTTGCCCCTTTCGCGGGAACGGCGCAATTT
>JBJEVP010000266.1:0-6131 GCA_051884475.1 Candidatus Spyradosoma sp. | reverse complement strand
AGGTCTTGTTGATGGCGGAAAGCGCGAGTTCGAGCGCCTTTTTCGTGTCGGTGACCGCCTGTTTGGAAGCTGATTCTTTTGCCATAGGTGAAAATAAATCCGTGATTTTCAAGAAATCCGTTTTCCCGCGTTCCCGCAAAACAAAAATTCGGCGTCGCCGGGCGCGCGGCGCAAAGCGCTCGCCAAAATCCGATTTTCTTTCTAATCTTCCCCGCATCATGAAAGCCTACATTCTTATGGGTTCCGAATCCGACATGCCGCACGCGGAAAAAATCGCCGCGGGGCTCAAGGACGAGGGCGTCGATTTCGAATATTTCGTGCGCAGCGCGCACAAGGATCCCGTGGGCGTCTTCAACTTCGTGAAGGCGCACGACGACGAGGCGAAAGTCCTCTTCATCACGATCGCGGGGCGCTCCAACGCGCTCTCCGGCGTCGTCGCCGCGAACTCGAAGAAGCCCGTGCTCGCGTGCCCGCCGTTCAAGGACAAGCTCGACTTCCTCGTGAACATCAATTCGACGCTGCAGATGCCGTCGAAGACGCCCGTGCTCACCGTGCTCGAACCGTCGAACTGCGCCCTCGCCGCCGCGCGGATTCTGCGCGCGTGAGCGCCGCGCCCGGCGCCGAGGCGAAGCGTTCCGCGTCCTTTTCGGTATCCTCCCGTCCTTCCGTCACTTGTCACCGGTCGCTTTCCGTCTCGGAAAATTCATCTACGTTCACGCCGTGCACTGAAAAAACATGAAAGCCGAAGACGGAGAAGCCCTTCCGCCGCTCACGCGGGAACGCGCCGAGCGGGAGCTCGAAATCGCCGGGAAAATGAATCCCGGCGGCTGGGTCGCGCACTCGAAATTCTGCGCGCTCGCGTGCGAAAAAATCGCCGAGAAAATCCCGCACCTCGACGCGGGAACGGCGTACGTGCTCGGGCTGATGCACGACGTCGGGCGCCGCGAAGGCGTCTTTCAGGAAAAGCATCTGCTCGACGGCTACCGCTACTGTTCCCGCTTCGGCTGGACGCAGGCCGCGCGGATCTGCATCACGCACGCGTTCATGATTCCCGACGTGACGGCGGGCGTCGGCAGGCTCGACGTTCCCGCGGAAGACGTCGCGTTTCTGAAACGCTACCTCGAAAGCGTCGAATACGACGACTACGACCGCCTCGTGCAGCTCTGCGACGGGCTCGCGCTCCCGGGCGGATTCTGCTTTCTCGAAACGCGCATTCTCGACGTCGCGCTGCGCTACGGCGTTCCCGCGTGCTCGCTCGCGCGCTGGCGCAGGCTCTTCGAAATCAAGGCGCGCTTCGAGGAAATCATCGGCGGCTCGCTCTACGATTTGCTTCCCGGCGCGAAGCTCCCGCTGTGAGTGAGCGCTTCGCGCGGTTTAGGGTTTAAGGTTTAGGGTGTAATGTGTAATGTGTAAGGTGTAGTGTGTAAGGTGTAGGGTGTAAGGTGTAGGGTGTAGTGTGTAAGGTGTAATGTGTAAGGTGTAATGTGTAAGGTGTAGGGTGTAGGGCGGGAGCGCGTTCCCGATTTTCGATTCCAGATTTCCGATTCCGAATTTTCCATGAAAACCATTCGTCTCAAACAAGCGGCGCGTCCTCCGCGCGTAATCTTCGGCCACCCGTGGGTCTTCGCGGGCGAAATCGAAACGCCCCCGCGCATCGCCGACGGCGACGCCGCCGAGCTGCTGGACGCCCGCGGCCGTCCGCTCGGCAGCGGAATCTGGAACTCCCGCTCGCAGATCGTGTGGCGGAAGTTCTCCTCGGAAAAACGCGAGTGGGACGAAGGCTTTCTCGCGGAGGCGCTCGCGCGCGCCGTCGCCAAGCGTCCGCCCGCTCCCGCGTCGCGCCGGCTCGTATGGTCCGAGGCGGACGGCGTTCCCGGGCTCGTCGTCGACCGCTTCGAAGACGCGCTCGTCGTCCAGGCGCTCACGGCGGGAACGGACAGGATGCTGCCCTTCATCGCCTCCTGGCTCGACGAAAATCTCTCTCCGTCGGAAATCATCTTCCGCAACGACGCGCCCTCCCGCCGCTTCGAAGGCCTGGGCGCCTCCATTTCGTTCTACAAGGACCGTCCGCACGCGCCGCGCTGGTTCACCATCGACGGCGTGCGCTACTTTCTCGACCTCGCGAACGGACAGAAGACCGGATTTTATCTCGACCAGCGGGAACAGCACACGAACGCGGCGAAATACGCGCGCGGCAAAACCGTGCTCGACGCCTGCTGCAATCAGGGCGGATTTTCGTTCCAGTGCGCCCGCGCGGGAGCGGCGGGCACGCTCGGAATCGACGTTTCCGCGCCCGCGATCGAAGCCTGCCGCCGCAACGCCGAGGAAAACGGATTCGCCGACCGCTGCGCCTTCGAGACGGCGAATCTCTTCGACTGGTTCGGGGAAAACCGGGAACGCCGCTTCGACCTCGTCGTCCTCGACCCGCCGCCCTTCGCCCGCACGAAGGACGCGCTCGCGGGAGCGCTCCGCGGCTACAAGGAGCTGAACCTGCGCGCGCTGAAGATGCTCTCTCCCGGAGGCGTTCTCGCGACGTATTCCTGCTCGCAGCGCGTCGGGCTGGAAAAATACATCGACGTGCTCTCCTCCGCCGCGCACGACGCCCGGCGCGCCGTCACGATTCTCGAAATCACGGGACAGCCGGAAGACCATCCCGCGACGCTGAGCTTCCCCGAAAGCCGTTATCTCAAAGGGCTCGTCCTCCGCGTCGAATGACTTCTCCGCGCGCGCTCACTCCGCGAGGACGCGGGTGATTTCGCCGGAGAGCGTGGTCACGGTCGCGGAGGAAATCTTCACGGAGACGAGCTTGCCGAGGAAGGATTCGTCCGCCGGGAACACGATTTTCCTGTTCCCGCCGTTGCGCCCTTCGAAGATGCCCTCGCCGCGCTTGGCGCGCGATTCGACGAGCACTTCCTGCTCCGTGCCGACGAGCGATTCGTTGCGCGCGAGCGAGTCCTTTTCGAGCACGGCGAGCAGCTCCTTGTTGCGCGCGTCCTTTTCCGCCTCGGAGATCGGGTCGCCGAGCGCCTCCGCCGGCGTTCCCGCGCGCACGCTGTAGCGGAAGATGTACGCCATGTCGAATTTCACTTCGTCGAAGAGCGAGCGCGTGAGCTCGAAGTCCTCGCGCGTCTCGCCGGGGAAGCCGACGATGACGTCCGTCGAAAAATACATGTCCGGACGCGCCGCGCGCAGCGCGCGCACGAGCTCGACGAAGCGTTCCCGCGAATACGGGCGGCGCATCGCCTTGAGGATCTTGTCCGAACCGCTCTGCGCCGGCAGGTGAATGTAGCTGCACAGCTTCGGCAGGCGGCGATACGCGTCCACGAGGTCTTCGCGGAAGCCCGACGGGTGCGGCGACGTGAAGCGGATGCGCCAAAGCCCCTCGATTTCGCTGAGCTTCTCCAGCAGCTGCACGAACGGCGACTTGCCGTCGAGCGTCGGAAATTCGCGGATGCCGTAGCGGTTCACGATCTGCCCGAGCAGCGTGACTTCGCGCGTTCCCGCGGCGACGAGCTCCCGCGCCTCCTCGACGATTTCGTCCATCGGGCGCGCGCGTTCGTGCCCGCGCGTCTTCGGCACGATGCAGTAGGCGCAGCGCATGTCGCAGCCCTGCATGATGGAGACGAACGCGGAAACCTTCCGCCCCGGCGTGTGCGCGCGGATCGTGTTCTGCGAGCCCGCTTCCTCGTCGAGATCGACAATGCTCGACGGCCGCGGCCCGAGCCCGCGCAGCGTCGCGAGCAGCTTGTCGAGGTGCTCGGGAACGCGGTGAAACTTCTGCGTGCCGACGAGCAGATCGAGGTCGGGCAGCGAATCGAGCAGCGCGCGCCCGCGGTTCTGCGCCATGCAGCCCATGATGCCGACGATGCGCCGCTTGCCGCCGTCGGCGTCCGTGCGCAGGCGGTTTTTGCGCGACGGCAGCAGGCGATACGCCTTGCCGATCGCCTTCTGCTCCGCCTGATCGCGCACGCTGCAGGTGTTGAGCAGAATGACGTCGGCGTCGTGCTCGTCGTCCACGATGGAATAGCCGCGGGCGCGCAGCATTTCCGCGACGGCCTCGCTGTCGCGCTCGTTCATCTGGCACCCGTAGGTTTTGATGTAGACTCGGTTCATGGGAAAAGCGGAAAGTCTCCCGCAAACGCGCCGTCCTTTCAACCGCAAAGCATCGGCCCGCGGGAACGCTTTTTTCGCGCGCGGACGAAAAGATTTCCGGGAGCGTCCGCGGGCGCGCGCCCTGCCCGTTCCCGCGATTTTTGGAGTTTACAAAAACGGGAAGCGGGAGTTTAATGCCTATAAATTTGTAATCATTACAAAACAAAGGAAAATCATGGAAAACGACAAAAAACTCACCAACGAGGTCGGCGCGCCCGTCTCGGACAACCGCAACTCGCAGACCGCCGGCGCGCGCGGTCCGATCATGATGCAGGACGTGTGGCTGATGGAAAAGCTCGCGCACTTCGACCGCGAAGTCATTCCCGAGCGGCGCATGCACGCGAAGGGCAGCGGCGCGTTCGGCACGTTCACGACGACGCGCGACGTCACGCGCTACACCTGCGCGAAGCTGTTCTCCGAAGTCGGGAAGAAGACGGACGTCTTCGTGCGCTTCTCGACGGTCGCGGGCGAACGCGGCGCCGCCGACGCCGAGCGCGACATCCGCGGCTTCGCGATCAAGTTCTACACCGAAGAAGGCAACTGGGACATGGTCGGCAACAACACGCCGGTGTTCTTCATCCGCGATCCGCTGCAGTTCCCGGACCTGAATCACGCCGTGAAGCGCGACCCGAAGACGAATCTGCGCTCGCCGCAGAACAACTGGGATTTCTGGACGATGCTTCCGGAGGCGCTGCACCAGATCACGATCGTGATGTCCGACCGCGGCATTCCCGCGAGCTACCGCCACATGCACGGCTTCGGCAGCCACACGTACAGCCTCGTGAACGCCGCGGGCGAGCGCGTCTGGGTGAAGTTCCACTTCATCACGCAGCAGGGCATCAAAAATCTGACGAACGAAGAGGCGGCGGCGATCATCGCCAACGACCGCGAAAGCCACCAGCGCGACCTCTTCGACGCCATCGAACGCGGGGACTTCCCGCGCTGGACGCTCTGCTTCCAGATCATGACGGAGGAACAGGCGAAGAACTACCGCGAAAATCCCTTCGACATCACGAAGACGTGGAGCCACAAGGAATTCCCGCTGATCGAAGTCGGCGTGCTCGAGCTCAACCGCAATCCCGAAAATTATTTCGCCGACGTCGAACAGGCCGCGTTCGCGCCCGCGCACGTCGTTCCCGGAATCGGTTTCTCGCCGGACAAGCTCCTGCAGGGACGCCTCTTTTCCTACGGCGACGCGCAGCGCTACCGCCTCGGCGTGAATCACGACCAGATCCCCGTCAACCGCGCCCGCTGCCCGATGCACTCCTACCACCGCGACGGCCTCATGCGCGTGGACGGGAACGCGGGAGCGACGAAGGGCTACGCGCCCAACGGCTTCGGCGAATGGGAGGCGACGCCCTCCGTGCGCCCGCCGCGCCTCGAGACCGACGGCGCGGTCGATCACCACAACCCGTACGAAGACCGCACGGACGACTGCTTCCGCCAGCCGGGCGACCTCTATCGCCTGCTCGCCGAAGACAAAAAGGCGCTCCTGATCGCGAACACGGCGGCGGACATCGCGCCCGTCACCGACAACGTGAAGTACCGCCACGCGGCGCACTGCTTCCTCGCGGACAAGGACTACGGCACGCGCCTCGCCGCCGCGCTGAAGCTCGACCTCCGTCGCGTCGAAGAACTCGCCGCGATGAGCGAAGCCGACCGCCTCGCCGCCACGCGCTCGGCGTGAGGCGGAAAAGCTCCGCTTCCCCGAAAAAAAACGGCGTTCCCGCGGGAACGCCGTTTTTCGTCCCCGCAGGCGGAAAACGGCTTGCCCGCGTGCGGAAATTTTTGAGAAAATCCGGGAAACAACCCCGTCCCCTTCAAAATGATCCGTTTCTCCAAGCCTGCGTTCCTGCGTCGCGCCGTCGCCGCTTCGTTTTCCGCGGCGTTCTTCATCGCGGCGGACGTTCCCGCATTCGCGTCCGAGCTTCATTCGGACGTTCCCGTCTCCGTTTACGCCGATTTCGGGCAAAACGCCG
>JBJEVP010000265.1:0-6133 GCA_051884475.1 Candidatus Spyradosoma sp. | reverse complement strand
AAGTCAAAGAAAGTGAAAGAAAGGTTTTCTTTGCGGGAACGCCCTTATCCGCGGGGGTGGGTGCGGCGGTGCTCGTCGATGAGGCGGGAACGTTCGACCGCGGTGTAGATCTGCGTCGTGCCGATGTCGGCGTGCCCGAGCATTTCCTGAATGACGCGCAGGTCCGCGCCGTTGGCGAGCAGGTGCGTCGCGAACGCGTGGCGCAGCTGGTGCGGATGAATCTTCCTGTCGATTCCGACGCTCCGCACGCGTGCCTGCAGAATGACCCAAAGCGTCTTGCGCGAAATCGCCTTGCCCCAGGTGCTGATGAAAAGCGCGCTGCCCGTCTTCGGCTTCGCGAGACGCGGCCGCCCGTCTTCGGAAAGATAGTCGCGTATCGCGGCGACCGCGCGGCGCCCCACGGGAACGATTCTGTCCTTCGAGCCCTTGCCGCGCACGCGCACGACGCCGTCGGCGAAGTTCATCGCCTGAATTTCGATCGCGCACAGCTCGCTCGCGCGCAGCCCGCTTCCGTACATCAGTTCGAGCATAGCGCGGTCGCGCAGTCCCTGCGGAGTCGCGGGAAACGGCGCTTCGAGGACGCGGGAAACCTCCTCGACGGAGAGCGTGTCCGGAAGCGCGCGGCGCGTCTTCGGGCTCGAAACGATTTCGGAAAAATCGTCCCCGCGCGCGCCGACGGCGACGAGACGCTTCGCCAGCGTGCGCACGGCGGAAAGCTTGCGCGCGGCGGACTTCGCGGAGACGCCCTCGTCGTTCAGCTCCGCCAGCCACGCGGAAAGGTCGTCGGCGCGGACGTCGCGCCACGTTCCCGCGCCGCCGGAGCGACGCAGGAAGTCTCCGAACTGAAGCAGGTCCTTCTCGTAGGACGCGCAGGTGTTCTTCGACAGTCCGCGTTCGAGTTCGAGAAAGGCCAGGAAATCGTCGATTCCGCGGGCGATTTCCGGCGCGGGAACGAAATTCGGGGCCTCCTTCCGCTTCGTCATTTTTTTTCTCCGAAAAAAAAGTCTCAGCCGCGCGACGCGTTCCCGGCGCGACGCGCCTTCACCAGGCGCCAGAACACGACGAAAAACGCCGTCAGCGGCACGGCGAGCACCATGCCGAGCACGCCGTCGAGCGCGGTTCCCCAGAAGAAGACCGCGAGCATGATGACCATCGGATGCAGTCCCGTGCGCTCGCCCATGATTTTCGGCGTGAGGAAATACGATTCCGCGAGCTGCGCCGCGCAGAACACGGCGAGCGCTCCCGCGGCCGTCCAGATTCCGCCCGAAAGGAACGAAAGCGGAAGAATCAGCCCCAGCCCGACCAGCGTGCCCAGATACGGAACGACGTTCATCATCCCGACGAGAAGCCCGATGAGCACGCCGCCGGGAACGCCGAGCGCCGCGAAACCGACGGCGAGAATCACGCCGTAGAGAAACCCGATGACGACCTGGCCCCGGAAGAACGAAATCAGAATGTCGCGGAACTGCCGCGCGAGGAACGCGACGTCGCGGGAGACGCTTTCGGAGAAGAACATGCGCGATTCCGCTTCAATCTTTCCGATCAGATCCCGGCGTTCCGAAATCAGGTAATAAAAATAAATCGGAATCGAGGCCGAGGCGGCGATCTTCGCGAAAAACGCGCCCGACGTGCGCAGCAGCGCGCCCATATGCGGAGCGCATTCCTCCAGAATCGCCTTCACGCGTTCCGCATCGACGGACGCGAGCCGGGCGCGGATGTCCTCGCGCCGGAAATTTTCGTCGATCCAGACCGCGAGATCTGGAAACCGCTCCATCGCCCTGTCCCAAAGCCCGGGAAGCCCGCGGAAAAGCTCCGCCGCCTCTCGCAGGCAGAGCGGAACGACGAGAAACGCCAGAGCCGCCGCCGCCAGAACGATCAGCGCGAAAAGCGTCGCGACGGAAAGCCCGCGCGGAAACCGCAGCCTCCGCTCCAGAAAATCGCACACCGGCTGAAGCAGCAGCGAAAGAATCATGGCGATCGCCAAAGGCCAGATCACCGTGCCGAACGCCGCCGCGAACTTCGCGCCGAGCGCGATCAGCGCGAACACGAACGCGACCACGACCATGCCCGCCAGGCACGTCAGCGCCCACGAGACGATTTTTTTCTGAAAGTCGTCGAACATCGCGCATTATCCAACACCAAGCGCGTTCCCGAAGCAAAAGTTTTCCGTTCCCGCGCCCGGAAAAAGTACGCCGCGATTTCGGAAAAAAAACTCGGGAACGCGGGAGCGCTCAGGCTTTCCGGGCGCGGAAGACCGCGTCGGCGGTGATGACGGCGTCTCGGTGCGCGGCGACGTCGTGCAGGCGCAGACAGGCCGCGCCGTGGAACGCGCCGAGCGCGGAGCAGGCGGAATCGGCGCCCGTACGTTCCTTAGGCGGTTTCCCGCCGAGCACGACGCCCAACGTGCTCTTGCGGCTCGTGCCGAGCAGCACGGGAAATCCGAGCGCTGCGACTTTATCCAGCTCCGCGACAAGGAGCAGATTCTGCTCCGGAGTCTTTCCGAAACCGAAGCCGGGATCAAGCCAGAGCTGATTCGCGGGAACACCGCTCGCCAGAATGCGCCCGACTCCCGCGCACAAATCCTCGAAAAATTCCGCGCGGAAATCCGCGTAGTTCGGCACGGCGCGGTTGTGCATCGCGATGAGCGGACATCCGAGGCGCGCCGCCGTTTTCCCCATCGCGTATTCGCCCGACGTTCCCGCGGCGGGAACGCCCGCGTCGGCGAGGACGCCGGGAGCGATTCCAGCGCCCGAACCGTCCGAAGGACCGATTGCGTGCACGTCGTTGATGATGTCCGCTCCCGCGAGAATCGCCGCCTCGGCGACTTCAGGACGATACGTGTCCACGGAGACGGGAACGTCCGGGAGCGCTCCTCGGATCGCCGCGAGCGCGGGCAGGAGGCGGCGCATTTCCTCGGCGGCGTCGATGCGCGGCGAACCCGGGCGCGTGGATTCCGCTCCGAGATCGATGATGTCCGCTCCTGCGGCGACGAGCGCGACGGCATGTTCACGCGCGGCCTCGGGCGATGCGAACTCGCCGCCGTCGGAAAATGAATCCGGCGTCGCGTTGACGATGCCCATGAGCAACGTCCTCACGTCGAAGTCGCACGGAAGAGCGCGGGAATGAGGGGATTTCCAAAATCCGTTTTCAGTCGTAGGCGAAGGCATTTTGAATGACCGATGAGTGAATAACCAGGAATCGGAGATGACGGATTTTTCTCATTCCTGATTGCTGTTTCCTGATTTCCTCGCGCAGAGTGCCTTGAGCAGCAGATAAAGCGTCTCCAGATGCGGCATGGACACGCCGGCGGCGTTTCCACGGCGGAGCGGCTCGCCCCAGATGGATTCGACCTCGACCTCCCGCCCGGCGCGGAAATCGAGCAGACTCGACGGCAGATACGCGCCGCAGCGCGTCGTCACCTCGAACTGCTTGTCCAGATGAGCGTCGGAAATCTCGCAGCCGCACGCGCGCGCCGCCGCCTGCACTTCGCGCATGAGCTTCCGGGAAAGATCGACGAGCTCCGTCGAAGCCAGCAGCGCGTCGCAGGCGATGTCGCCGCCGGCGATCGCGAGCCCGTTGAACGGAATGTTCCAGCAGAGTTTTTTCCAGAGCGTCTCCTCGAGCGAAGTCTTCGCCTCGGCGGGCATTCCCGCGTCGCAGAACGTCTTCACGAGCGCGTGCGTGCGTTCCCGAGGCGCGCCGCCGTCGCCCTCGCCCAGCCAGAGACGCGTCGCACCGAGATTCGCGATGACGCCGGGCGCCGTGCGGTTGATCGTGACGTAGCAGAGCCCGCCGACGACGTTTTCCGCGCCGAAGAGCGCTCCGAGCGCCTCGACGTTCCCGAGGCCGTTCTGCAGCGTGAGCAGCGTCGTTCCCGCGCCGACGAGCGGTGGGAGCAGTTTCGGAAACTGCGCGTTCGCCGTCGTCTTCAGCGCGATCAGCACGAGATCGCACGCTCCGATTTCCTCCGGCGTCCTGTGCGCGTTCACGCGCACGATGCGGACGTTCCCGCGGTCGTGCAGTTCGAATCCGCGTTCCCGCACGACGTCGTAATCTCCGCGCAGCAGGAAATGCACTTCGTGTCCCGCTTCCGCGAGCCTTATTCCGTGATAGGCGCCGACCGCGCCCGCTCCGACAACCGCAATCTTCATGATGCCGGCAATTATTTTGCAAAACGCGGGAAACGCGAGAACGAATTTTCGCGTGAAGGAGCGATTCGAAGAAAAAAGCTTCTTCTGCGGCTCACCGATCCGCCGAAGGCGCGGCGGGCGGCGCGGACTCAAGCAGGTCCCCGAGCGTGATTTCGTCTCGGCAGGCGAGGAAAGCGCCGGAGAAGCGTTCGAGCGCGGCGCGCAGACGGGCGTCCCCGCCGAGCGCGAGCGGTTCGCGCAGATTGTCGAAGCGGCGCTTGAGCTCCGCGACGGTCATCTTCGCGACCGTTCCCGCGGTGTTGTAGCGCGTCTCTCCGGTCGATTCGTCCGCGACGGCGACGAGCATCTTCTGCGCCTTGAGCACGTCGATGCATTCGAGCACGTGATTGGCGGGAATGCACAGTTCGTTGCTGAGCTCGATCGCGGTCAGCCCGAGATCGCGGCGGGAGCACGTCGAGAACACGGCGAAAAGACAGGCGAAAAACGCCTCCTGCTTGGACCTCGGGCTGAGCTCCGCCCATTCCCGATTGAGGTTCTTCAGGTATTTCGCGTTCTGCACGGCGAACGAGAGCTGCCCGCCGAGCAGCAGGAAAATCCACCCCATGTAGAGCATGAACATGAGAATGAAGATCACGCCGAGATTGCCGTAAATCGAATTGAACTCCGAGATCTTGTTCACGTAGAGCATCGTCAGCTTCTGACTCCCGACGAAGATGAGCGCGACGAAGAATCCGCCGATCAGCGCCGGACGCCAGCGCACCGTCGTCTTCGGCATGTATTTGTTCAGGCAGGCGAACGCGAACGTCAGCGCGAGCACGGCGGCGAGCGTCGGCACGAAAGAAGTCATCAGCCCGAAAAACGCTTCTCCGCCGGGGAGAGACGCCGCCCACGCGGGAACGCTTCCCGTCATCGCGGAAATGCGCCGGAACGCGGCGGAGACGGAGAGCATCGACGCGGAGACAGCGATCGCCGCCCCGCCGAAGAACAGAAAAAGAAAATACACGAGGAAGCGCCGGCCCCAGCTCCGCCCCTGCTTCACGTTCCACATCAGATTGTAGGCGTCCTCCACGCGGGCGATCATGAAGATCGCCAACACGGCGAGAACGACGAAGCCGATCGTTCCCGCGGAGCTCGAATTCGCCATCGTGCTTTCCAGCAGATTGTTCGCGAACTCCTGAAACACCGGAGCCACGACCGCGGCGACGTCCTGCCCCGTCTCCGCCGAGGCCGCCTCCGCCGCGTGCAGCTCCGCCTCCGTCGTCTCGGGCGCGACGATCTGCATCGTCTCGGCGATGCGCAGCTTCATCGTCTCCACGGCTTCTTCCCCGCGCACGTTCATCACGATGCCGAAGATGGTGAGCACGAACATCACGAACGGCGCGAGCGCCATGAGCACGTAATACGTCAGCGCCGCCGCCTGGAGCGGAATGCGGTTGGTGAGCGTGCGCGCGACCGTGATCTCCACGATGCGCCAGAGCAGGGAGAAGATCCGCATCGGCGCGGAATGGGCCGCCGTTCCCGCGGGCTTCCAGATTTCGTCGTAGATGCCGAGCGAGAGCTTTTTCGCGCGCGCGAAAATTCCCGCGAAGGAAAATCGCGCAGCGGAGAGGGGGTCGTCGGCGGAGGTCGGGGCGGACTGTTTTTCGTCGTCGCTCATGCCGCAAAGCATAACGTTCCCGCCGTCCGTCTCAATCCATTTCTGTGACAACGCGCACGGTAAGCGCGCGACTGCGGAAACGCACGGGAAAAAATCTCCCGCAGAAAGAGAGCGCTTTTTTCTTCAACGCAAAGAACGCGAAGAAAGACCGCGAAGAAAACCGCAAAGTCTAAGAAAGTAAAAGAAAGGTTTCTTTTTGGGGTAGCGACTTGGCTCCACGCTTCGCTTACCAGTCGCTTTTCGAAATCCCTAAAAAGAAAATTTCCTTAAAAAAAACTTCATGAAGCGACAGGAAAGTCTCTTGCCCCAAAATTGTGCCGCCCCT
>JBJEVP010000264.1:3338-6195 GCA_051884475.1 Candidatus Spyradosoma sp. | reverse complement strand
TCCGCGCGCGTTTTCAGATGACGTAGTCGCCGTACCAGTTCTGGTCGCGGGAGAAGATGCGCGAGGCCTTCGGGACGAGATAGACCGTCTCGCCGGGAGCGAGGGGCGTGAGCTCGAAGTCCGCCGGGGAAAGATGCACGTGCAGCAGATTCTTCCGCGAATCGACGAGTTCGATCTTCACCAGCGCGCCCGCGGGAAGGATGCGCGAAATCCGCGCGGGAACGCCGCCGCGGTCGGGCGTCTTGTGCACCTCGAAATCGTGCGGGCGCACGAGCATGCGCACTTCGCCGCCGTCGGCGGGAACGCCGGGATCGCCGCTGAAATACGCGCGCCCCTGACCGAGGCTGCCGTAGAAGACGTTCACCTCGCCGAGAAAGTTCATCACGAACTCGTTCACGGGATTGCGGAAAACTTCGCTCGCGGAGCCGCTCTGCTCGACGAAGCCCTTGTTCATCACGACGAGCGAGTCGGAGACTTCGAGCGCCTCCTCCTGGTCGTGCGTGACGAGGATGCTCGTGAGCTCCATCGTCTCGTGAAGCCGGCGCAGCCAGCGGCGCAGCTCGGTGCGCACCTGGGCGTCGAGCGCGCCGAAGGGTTCGTCGAGCAGCAGCACGCGCGGGCGTATCGCGAGGGCGCGCGCGAACGCGACGCGCTGCCGCTGGCCGCCGGAAAGGCTGTCGGGGTAGCGGTCGCCGAGTCCGGGCAGCTGGATGAGTTCGAGCAGCTCGTTCACGCGGTCGCGGATTTCCGCCTTGGAGGGGCGTTCCCGCCGCGGCTTCACCTTGAGCCCGAAGGCGATGTTCTCGAAGACGCTCATGTGGCGGAAGAGCGCGTAGTGCTGAAAGACGAAGCCGACGTTGCGGCGGTTCACGGGAAGCTCCTTCGCGGAGACGCCGTCGAAGAGAATCCGCGTCTCCGGGGATTCGTCGGCGAATTCGAGCCCGGCGATGATGCGGAGCAGCGTCGTCTTGCCGCAGCCGGAGGGGCCGAGCAGCGCGGTCATTTTGCCGCTTTCGGCGACGACGGAGACGTCGTGCAGCACCCGGTTCGTTCCGAAGGTCTTGTTGATGTGTCGGAGTTCGATTGCCATTTTCGTTTGTATCCGTTTTCTGATGACGTTTCGCGGGAACGCGCGCGCTACGCGGAGGCGCTTCCCCCGCGCGTGATCTTCGCCTCGAGGACGCGCTTCACGATGATGGAGACGATCGCGACCGCGCTCAGCAGGCTCGCCGACGCGAACGCCGCCGTGAAGCTGTATTCGTTGTAGAGAATCTCGACGTGGAGCGGGAGCGTGTTCGTCTCGCCGCGTATGTGTCCGGAGACGACGGAGACCGCGCCGAACTCGCCGACCGCGCGCGCGCCGCAGAGCAGCACGCCGTAGAGCAGCCCCCAGCGGATGTTCGGGAGCGTGACGCGCCGGAACATCTGCCGCGGCGAGGCGCCGAGCGTCAGCGCCGCCTGCTCTTCCGCGCTTCCCTGCTCGCGCATGAGCGGAATGAGCTCGCGCGCGACGAACGGGAACGTCACGAAAAGCGTCGCGATGACGATGCCCGGGAGCGCGAAGACGATTTCGACGTCGTGCGCGGAAAGCCACGCTCCGAACCAGCCGTGCAGCCCGAAGAGCAGGACGAAGATCAGGCCGGAGACGACCGGCGAGACCGTGAACGGCAGATCGATCAGCGCGACGATGAAGTCGCGCCCGCGGAAGTCGAATTTGGAAAGCGCCCACGCGGCGGCGACGCCGAAAAGCGTGTTCACGGGAACGACGATCGCCGTCGTCAGCAGCGTGAGGCGGATCGCGGCGAGCGCGTTCTCGTCGGAAACGCTCGCGAGCCAGACGTCGAAGCCGTGGCGGAACGCCTCGCGGAAAATCACGACGAGCGGGAGCACGATGAACAGAAAGACGATCGCGAGCGCGGCGACGGCGAGGAAGACCGAGGCCGGGCGCGGGAACGCGAATTTTTTTGTGCGTGAAGAGCTCATGGGCGGGAAGATGCGGAGCGGACGGCGGCGCGGGAACCCGCCGCCGGAAATTTGCCGCGCGTTCAGAATTTTCTGCGGAAGATCCGGTTCACGACGAGGATGAGGACGAGCGAAAGCGTGAGCATCGTCAGCGCGATCGCGGTCCCGCCCGGATAGTTGTACTGTTCGAGCTGCGTGACGATGAGCAGCGAGGTGATTTCCGTCTTCATCGGCGTGTTGCCGGCGATGAAGATGATCGTGCCGTATTCGCCGAGCCCGCGCGCGAACGCGAGCGTGAAGCCCGAAAGCAGCGCGGGAGCGAGCGAGGGAACGAGCACGCGGCGCAGCGTCTGGATGCGGTTCGCGCCGAGGCTGCGCGCGGCGTCCTCCGCGTCGCGGCCGAGCTCTTCGAGCGCGGGCTGGACGGCGCGCACGACGAAGGGCATGCCGATGAAGATCATCGCGACGACGATGCCCGCCGGCGTGAACGCGATCTTGATTCCCAGCTTCGCGAAGATCGCGCCGACGTCGCCCTTGGGCGCGTAGATCGTCGCCATCGCGATGCCGCAGATCGCCGTCGGCATCGCGAACGGCAGGTCGATCAGCGCGTCCACGACGCTCTTTCCGGGAAAGCGCACGCGCACGAGAAACGCCGCGACGATCGTGCCGAGCACGAGGTTGATCAGCGCGGCGAGCGCCGCCGAGCCGAACGTGACGCGGAACGACGCGAGCACGCGCGGATCGCACACGGCGTCGATGAAGCCGGACACGCCGAGCGAGGCGCTCTTGAAGACGAGCGTGCTCAGCGGGATCAGCACGAGCACGCACAGGTACGCGAGCGCGAAGGAAAGCGTCGGCGCGAAGCCGGGAAGCGCGTTGCGGGAACGGAACATCG
>JBJEVP010000264.1:2080-3238 GCA_051884475.1 Candidatus Spyradosoma sp. | reverse complement strand
TCGACTTTTACTTGTAGATCTGATCGAAAAGGCCGCCGTCGGCGAAGTGCTTCGCCTGCGTGGTCGTCCAGTTCTCCTCGAAGTCGGAGAGCTTTATCAGCTCCGTCTTTTCGAAGCGCGCGACGTCCTTCGGGTCGGCGAACTGCGGATAGATCGGGCGGTAATACTGCGAGGCGATGATCTTCTGCGCTTCCGGCGAGTAAAGATATTTCAGATACGCTTCGGCGACTTCGCGCGTGCCGCGCTGATCGACGACGCCGTCCACGACGGAGACGACGGGCTCGCACAGAATGCTCACCGGCGGCACGACGATGTCGAACGCGTCGCCGACTTCGCCGAGCTCGTTCTTCGCGAGATAGGCCTCGTTCTCCCAGGCGAGAAGCACGTCGCCGAGCCCGCGCTGCACGAAGCTCGTCGTCGAGCCGCGCGCGCCGGAATCGAGCACGGGAACGTGCCTGTAGAGCTGCGCGAGAAAGTCCAGCGCGGCCTTCCGCGCGCGCTCGGCCTCGGCGGCGAACTCGGGCTTCTTCAGCTTGGAAAGGTCTCCGCCGAGCTCGCGCCGCAGCACGTAGGCGTAGGCGGCGAGGTGGTTCCAGCGCGCTCCCGCGGACGTCTTCGGATTCGGCGTGATGACTTCGACGCCCGGCTTCAGCAGGTCTTCCCAGGTGCGGAGATTCTTGGGATTCCCCTTGCGGACGAGGAAGATGATCGTCGAAGTGTAGGGCGAGGAGTTTTCCGGCAGGCGCGTCTGCCAGTCCTTGGCGATGCGGCCGGACTTCGCGGCGATTTCGTCGATGTCGTAGGCGAGACCGAGCGTGACGACGTCCGCCTTGATGCCGTCGATGACGCTTCGTCCCTGCTTTCCGGAGCCGCCGTGCGACTGGCGGATCTTCACGCGCGTTCCCGTCTCCGCGAGCCAGTGCGCGGCGAACGCGTCGTTGTAGAGGCGGTAGAGCTCCCGCGTCGGATCGTAGGAGACGTTGAGCAGTTCGACGGTCTTCGCGGCGTTCCCGCCGTCGGATTCGTCCGCGGAGTTGCCGTTCTCGCCGCATCCGCCGAGGGCGAAGGCGAGGGGCAGCAGCAGAAGCGCGGCGAGCCTGTTCTTGAATCGTATGATTTTTTTCATGACGTTTTCCCTTTCTGTTCGAGGTTTCTCAG
>JBJEVP010000264.1:0-1980 GCA_051884475.1 Candidatus Spyradosoma sp. | reverse complement strand
CGATGACGTCGCCCGAGCTCACGTCGATTTCGTCCGCGAGCGTGAGCACGACCGCCTGCGGCGGGAACGCCTCCTCCAGCTCGCCGTCCGCCGTGACGATGGACTTGACGACGGATTTCTTGCCCGAGGGAAGCGCGACGACCGCGTCCCCGCGGCGCACGATTCCGGACGCGACCGAGCCCGCGAAGCCGCGGAAATTCAGATTCGGGCGGATGACGGTCTGCACCGTGAAGCGGAAGTCCGTCAGGTTGCGTTCGCGCCCGACGTCCGCCGTCTCCAGGATTTCCAGCAGCGACGGGCCCGCGTAATACGGCGTCTTGTCCGGCGAGGCGTGCACGACGTTCACGCCTTCCGTCGCCGAAATCGGAATCGGATAGACGTGCGGGATCCCGAGCTTTTCCGCGAACTCGGCGAACGCGGCGCGGATCTCCTCGAAGCGTTCCCGCGAGTAGCCGACGAGGTCGATCTTGTTCACGGCGACGACGACGTGGCGGATGCCGAGCATCGAGACGATGAAGGCGTGGCGCCGCGTCTGCGTGACGATGCCGTGGCGCGCGTCGATGAGGATGACGGCGAGGTCCGCCGTGGACGCGCCCGTCGCCATGTTGCGCGTGTACTGCTCGTGGCCGGGGCAGTCCGCGATGATGAACTTGCGCTTCGGCGTCGCGAAATAGCGGTAGGCGACGTCGATCGTGATGCCCTGTTCGCGTTCCGCCTTGAGCCCGTCGAGCAGCAGCGCGTAGTCGATTTTTCCCGCGCCCGTGGTGCCGGACTTTTTGCTGTCGCGCTTGAGCGCGGCGAACTGGTCTTCGAAAATTCCCTTGCTGTCGTAAAGCAGCCTGCCGATCAGCGTCGATTTTCCGTCGTCCACGGAACCGCAGGTCAGAAAGCGCAGCAGATCTTTTTTCTCGTGCGCGTCCAGATATTCTTTTACGTCGTTCATTTTTTCAGAAAATTGGTGTGAATAGGAAGCGGCGGGAGCGTCGCGGGCTTGCGGCGCGGAATTTTTGAAAATTCTCCTGCCGCCCGTCGCCTGCCGCCTGCTTGATGCGTTCCCGCTCAGAAATAGCCCTCCCGCTTCTTCTGTTCCATGGAGGCGTCGCCGTCGTGGTCGATGACGCGCGTCGAGCGCTCGCTGACCTTGCTCTTCAGCATTTCCTCGACGATCTCCTCGACCGTGCTCGCCGTCGATTCGACCGCTCCCGTGAGCGGGTAGCAGCCGAGCGTGCGGAAGCGCACCGTGCGCATCTGCGGCTTTTCGCCGGGCAGGAGGCGGAAGCGGTCGTCGTCCACCATGATGAGCGTGCCGTCGCGCTCGACGACGGGGCGCGGCTTCGCGAAATACAGCGGCACGATCGGAATGTTCTCGAGGCGGATGTACTGCCAGATGTCCGTTTCCGTCCAGTTGGAAAGCGGGAAGCAGCGCACGCTTTCGCCGGGATTGATTCTGCCGTTGTAGAGGTCCCACAGCTCGGGGCGCTGGTTTTTCGGGTCCCACTGGTGGAACGCGTCGCGGAAGGAGAAGATGCGCTCCTTCGCTCGGGATTTTTCCTCGTCGCGCCGCGCGCCGCCGAACGCGACGTCTTACTTGCCCGCGTTCAGCGCCTGCAGCAGAGCCTGCGTCTTCATGATGTCCGTGTACTTGCGGCTGCCGTAGTCGAAGGGATTGACGCCCGCGGCGCGCCCTTCCTCGTTCACGTGGACGACGAGGTCGAGATCGTTTTCGCGGCAGAAGTCGTCGCGGAATCGGATCATCTCGCGGAACTTCCACGTCGAGTCGATGTGGAGCAGCTTGAACGGAAGCCGCCCGGGATAAAACGCCTTCTGCGCGAGGCGCACCAGCACCGACGAGTCCTTCCCGATCGAATAAAGCAGAATCGGGCGTTCGAACTGGCTCACCGCCTCGCGGAAGATGTGAATGCTTTCCGCCTCGAGCTGGCGCAACTGACTGAGATTGTATTCCATATAAAATTACGTTTT
>JBJEVP010000263.1:0-6211 GCA_051884475.1 Candidatus Spyradosoma sp. | reverse complement strand
GTGACGTTCATGCCGTCGCTGCTCGCGCAGCCGGCGAGAAACGCGGAGGCGGCGAACGCCGCGATCGCGGAGATTTTGATGTTCTTGTTCATAGGATTTTTGATTTTTTTGTGGTGTTTACGATTTGGTGAAAGGTGCGGCGTCAGCGCTCCGAAGCGGAATCGACGGGAACGTTCAGTTTCGTTCCGTTCCGCAGGTGAATGAAATCGACGTCCGGATTCGCCGCGCGCAGAGCCTCGGCGGAACATCCGAGCTTGCGCGCGATGCGGTCGAGCGTGTCCCCGCGAACTGCGGTGTACTTGGAGGGCGCGGCGGGCCCGGAAGACGGTTCGGACTCGGAATGCGTTCCGGATTCGGCCGAATCCGAGGAGGCGCGCGCCGGAGTCCCGGGAGTCTCCGAAGAAGCGTTTTCCCCGGGCGTCTCGGATTTCGGAACGGTTCCGGACTCGTCCGCGGGCGGCGTCTCTTCAGGCTCGCCGGACGTTCCTTCGGAAGGCGCGTCTTCTTCCTTTTCCTTGGATTCGTCCGAAGAAAAGAGGGAGTCCGCGCCCTTCCCGGACGTTCCCGCCGCGGGATCGCCCACGGCGACGTTTTCGGGCGCCGGAGCGTCCCCGCCCCGAATCCTGATCCAGGCGAAGCCCAGCCCGGCGGCGACGCACGCGGCGAGCAGGGCGAAGAAGCCGACGAGCGCGGACTTCGAACCGGAGGAAACGTTCCTGCGGCTTCCCGCGCCCGAGGTGCGGCGCAGCGCGTCCGCCGTGTTGGCGGCGACTTCGCGGCGCGGACGCGAGCAGAAGAAATCGTATTTGATCTTGAAGTCGAGCATCTGCTCGATCGCCTGCGGCTTGCTCACGTTCACGGAATCGCCCGCGTTGTATTCCTCGAGGCCGCGTATGCATTCCGGCATCGGATCCGGGAACGAAAAACCGTCCGTCATCACGGGAACGATGTTCTTCCCGAGCGACATCGCGAGCGAGATTTCCCGCGCGACGAAATCGATCTCCGGCCCCGCCGCGCAGCGGTCGAGCGCGCCCGGCGTCAGCACGACGAGAAAATCCGAACACGCCTCGACGGATTCGCGTATCGTGTCCCAGAAACGTCCGCTGCTGATGGATTTCCCGTCGAAAAACACCGAGTAGCCGCGTTCCCGCAGCTCGAGCGCGATTTCCTTGGCGGCGTGAACTCCGCCCTCGCGGCGATACGAAATGAAAATGTCCGGTTTTTCTTCCATATGAGATTGCTCCTTCGAGTTTTTTTTTCGGGACCGCGGCGGAGGACGATTCCGTCCTCGCTCCCGCTCCTTCAAAAAAAACTCAGTATTCGCGGGACTTGTCGATCGCCTGCGTGTTGGACCAGATTTCGGTCGCGCCCTTGTTCAGCGCGAGACGAAGCTCGTAGTTGCGCGTCTCGACGCGTCCCTCGCGCACGTAGCCTTCATAGATTTTTCCGGAGAGCACGAGCGCGGGAAGCTGCACGGAATCGTCGCCGCCGAGCAGTTTCTCGTATTCGGCGACTTCGCGCGCGTACTGGTCGCTCGACATCACGGCGACGTGTCCGCCGCGCGAAAGCGAGTCGAAGATGCGGTTCGCGAGCACCGAGGTCTGCACGCGGCAGCTCGTGCGGTCGATGATCTTGCCGACGGTGATCACGGGGCGGCCGTCCGGAAAGTCTTCGGCGACGGTGTCGAGCACGCCGCAGGCGTAGAGATCGGCCAGCATCGACTCGGAAGTCGCGCGCAGGTCGGCGATGGTGAGGCTCGTCGTCTTGGGAGCGGCCGAACACGCGGAAAACGCCGCCGCGCCGACGGCGAGGCAGAGACAGACGAAAGTTCTGAGGATTTTTTTCATTTTCTTTTTTCTCCGTTCATTCGTGATTTCAAAGGAACGATCATTCCGCGGCGGGCTTCGTCGAGACGGGGCGCGGCCGCGCCGAAAGACGCTTCACGGGAACGACGTCCTGAGCGTTCTCGTCGAGCGGGAACACCTGCACCGTCGCCGGCCAGTATTTGTCCACCTTGCGGACGCGCACGAAGTTCACGCCCTTCGCGGGAACGCGCACTTCTTCGCCGGAAATGTCGATGATGCCGTCCGCCGGAGTCTTGATCTTCGCGACTTCGAGCGTGCGCGGAAGCAGCGCCCAGCGGCGGGAATCCGGACGCGAAAGCTCGATCGGGGACGACGCGTAGGCGACCGCCGCCGTCAGCGCGGCCTCCGCGCCCATCATGGCGAACTTGTCGCCGTTTTCCGCCGCGGCCTGCATCACGAGCCCCGCGCCGATCAGCGCGCCCGCGCGCTTCACGTATTCGAAGGAAACGCCGAGCACGGCGGAGGAGACCGCGCTCTTGGCGTCCATGCGCAGCGTCTCGTCCAGCACCGCGTCGTAGTCGACGATCACTTCGAGCGGAGCGCCGTTCACCGAAATTTCGGGAACGCTGCCGCAGCTCGCCACCGCGGGCAGATACGCCGTGCCGGAAGTCGGCACCACCAGCCCCGTGCCGCCGAGCTGCCCGATGCCCGCGACCAGCGTCGCCGCGACCGCGACGAGGGGCTTCGGCACCTTGACTTCGACCGCCTTCCCGCCGATCGCGGGAGCCGTTCCGCCTTCGTAGATCACGTAGGTGGAATTTTCCCATTCCTTGAAGAGATCGGAATTGAGCGCCGTCGTGATCGACTCCGCCTTGCCCAGCTCATGCGCGTAGTTCAGCTCGGAGACGAGGAACGGACTCTGCTCGCCGGTCACGATCACGGCTTCGCGGAAAAGTGCCGCGGCGTCGTTCACGGCGTTGATGTCCGCCGCGCGGTGCAGCAGCACGGCGCCGCTCAGCCAATACGCGAACGGATTCACGAAAAGCGCTTCCGCCTCGCCGCGGTCGAAGTCCGGCGCGGCGTCGTCGCCGCCGTAGATCTCCGCCCAGTCGACGGCCGTTTCCGCTTCCGCCGCGGGAGAGAACGAGCACGCCGAGCCCTCGATCGGCTCGCCGTCGCTGCCCGGGAAACTGAAGTCGAAGGACTTCTTCGATTCCTCGCGGCGCGCGAGCATCCGCCCGGCCTGCGCTTCGCGGACGGCACGGGTGGCGTTGTCGATCGCCTGCGCCGCCGAAGACGCCGCGCCCTTGTCGCTCCCGCCGAGCAGCGCGTAAGTCTGGAACACCGGCACCATGATCGTCTCCTGCGCGGAAAGTTCGTATTCGGAGGAGAAGACCGAGGCGACCGAGCCCGCGAGCGATTTTTCCTCGCCCTGCTGGTAGGCGTCCTTCAGGCGCGCGTCCGCGTCCGCGAAAAATCTGTCGCTCAGCTCATATTCGCCGTTGAGTCCGGCGACGAGCCCGGCGTCGAGAATCCGCAGCACGGGGTCGGCCGCGTCCTCGAGCTTCTCGGGGGACGCGCTTTCCTGCAGCTTGAGCGAAGCGGTCGCCACGTCGCCGGTCTGCCACGCGGCGCGCACGGCGGCCTCGTTCGAACCGGACTTGCAGCCGGGCAGGAGAAACGCGGAAAGCGCAAGAAAGGAAAGAGAAACGATCTTGGAATTTTTCATGGAGGTAAACGATTTGCTGAAAAAAAATGGTGACGGGAACGCGGCTCAGGCCGAAAGCGGAACGGGCGCCGCCGGAGACGAAAGGAAATCTTCGTTGTTCATGAGGGCTTGCGGTTTTTATCTTCGGAAAATGTAGCCGATTGAGCAGATTTTCGCAAACTTAAAAAGAACGAAACCGCAAAAAACCGGGCACACCGGACGGCTTCCGCGCTCCCGCGGCTCACTCCCCTGCGGGAACGAGCGCGGAAGGCGACGGAGGTTCGCCGACGGGCGCCTGTGCGGGAAGCGCCTCGGGAACGGGCCTGCCCTTCAGACGAAGCACGGGAGCCGGCTCGGTTTCGGACGAAACCAGGGGAAGCACCTGCACCGTCGCCGGCCAATACTCGTCGAACTTGCGCACGCGCACGAAATTCACGCCCTTCGCGGGAACGCGCACCGTCTCTTCGCCGAAGCGGAGCTCGCCGTCGGAAGGCGTCGCGATCTTCGCGACTTCGAGCGTGCGCGGGAGCAGGCGCCAGGTGCGCAGATCCGGCTTGTCCAGCTCGATCGGCAGCGCGGCATAGACGACCGCCGCCGTGAACGCCGCTTCCGCCGCCGCCGTGAAGTAGCCCGTATCGTCGTTTTTCCTGGCGACTTCGAGCGCGACGCGCGTCGTCACGACCGCCAGCGTGCGCGTCACCACGGACGTCGCGAGGTCATAGACCGCGTTCGCGGCGTTGAGCGCGGCCTCGCCGCGGAAAGTCTCCTCGAGCACGTCGTCGTAATCGACGATCGTGTCGAGCCGGCCTCCGGAAAATTCGAGCTCGGGCGCGGGAGCGTTCGTCGGATCCGTGATCGGAAAATACGCCGTGCCCTGCGTGTGCACGCCGACGCCGCCCGCCGCGATGACGACGGCGTTGGCGATGAAGTGCACCGCCTTCGGGAGCTTCACCGTCACCGGCGCGGCGACGACGCGCGGCGAATGACCGCCTTCATAGATCACGTAGGTGACGTCCTTCTGATCCTTCAGCACGGTGTCCTTCGCGACGGACAAATCCGCGCAGGCGGCGGCGTTCTCGGCGAGCAGCAGTTCGTCGTTGAGAAATCCGATGTTCTTCCCGGTCGCCTTGACCGCCTCGCGCAGCAGCGCGGCGGCGTCCTCGAGGTCCTTGCGCTCTTCCGCCGCGTTCATGCGCACCGCCGCGCAGAGCCAATAGGCGAAGGGATTGACGTACACGCTCTCGGCGAAACCGCGCTCGAAGTCGATCGTGAAGTCTTCGCCGTAGGCGTCGAGCAGCATCGAATCCAGCTCGTCGGCGTTCGCGGCGGCGCCCGCGGCGGGAACGCCCTTCCCGTAGAGCGCGCGCACCTGGGCGAGCAGCTCGTCGTCGTTCTTCGCCTCGTCCGCAGGATTGTAGACGCCGGATTTTCCCGGCTCGAGTTCGAAGGACTGCTCCGCGCGAAGTTCGTCCCAGCGCGCGGAAACGCCCTTGCCGTTGAGCTCGAGCACGGCGGAGGAAAGATTTTCCGCCGCCTTCGCCGTCGCGAACGCGCCCTGCGTGTCGCGCATGCCGAGGCTGTTGTAGATGCGGAACACGGGCACCATCAGCGCCTCCTGCACGCGGACCTCGTAGTCGCCGGAGACGAGCGACTTCGCCGCCTCGAGAAAGCCTTCTTCTCCGTTCAGACGCAGGTCCGCCGAGATCTTCTCCTCCGCGCGGACGAGGTGTTTTTCGGAAACGGGATAATCGCCGCAGAGTCCGGACAGCACGCCCAGGCCGAGCGCCCAGCGCAGCGGCTCGGAGGAGTTCGCGATGTTTTCGTCCGTCGATTCCAGCGAAAGTTCCGTGTGCGCGGCGGAAATGTCGCCGCTGCTGTAGGAGACGAACGCCTTGTCGTAGTCGGGATTGTAGGCGCATCCGGCGAAGAGGAACGCGGACAGCGCGAGCGTCGAAAACGGAGTCAGCCTGTTTTTCGTCATGAGGTTTTCGGGAGCGTGAGGTTGAAGAAGATTTTCGGAGAAAAGAGAAGAAAAGTCGAGCGCGCTCGGCGGGAACGCTACTTCCCGCTTCGCCGCCCGTCGGGACGCGGGCCGGGCTCTTCGGTTTCGACGGACTCCGACAAAAGTTTCTCGACGAGCTTGTGCGGAGGAATGTTCTTTTCGCCCGCCGTTTTTCTGAGCGCGGTCAAGGCCCGACCGGACAACCGCACCGACACCTTGGAGACTTTGTCTTTTTTCCGTTCCATTTAGGCGCAATTAAAGATAACAGTTGCGTAAAAGTCAAACAATCAGTAGGCCGCGCGTAGAAAAATCTTTGGTTGAGAAACGTTTCGGGGTGATTCATCTTTTTGCCGTTATGGGAATGTCAGCCAGATACAATGTTTCGTTGAACGAAGAGCTCATCAGGCAGCTCAACAAGACCGCCTCTGAGCTCGGAATCCCCACGTCGAAACTCATCCGCTTGGCGATCATCGACAAACTCCGGAAAATGGGCAAGGATCTGCCGGACGACACGACTTACCAGGGCGCCCGCACGGATCTCCCGAACCGGGTCACGGAAGCGGAAAAGCGCAGGCGGCGCGAAATGCGGACCCGTTCCCGAAACGGCCTATGAATCCGAACGAAAAAAGCGTTCCCGCGAATCCGCGGGAACGCTTTTCTTTAAGCCTTCTTTAAGCTTTAATCTTTAACCTTTAA
>JBJEVP010000262.1:0-1638 GCA_051884475.1 Candidatus Spyradosoma sp. | reverse complement strand
TTTGTTGGTTTCGTTCCCGCGGGGGCTTCCTCGCGGGAACGTTTTTTTTCGCGCGCCTCGACGGGTCAGGCGACGAAGAGCACGACCGCGGCGGCGAAGTCTTTCGAGTGCGTGAGCGAGAGCAGGGCGCGGACCGCTCCGCGTTCCCGCAGGGCGTTTCGCGCCTGTGCGGAGAGCGCGAAATACGGCGCGCCGAGCGCGTCGGCGAGCACGCCCGCGTCCGTGAACGCGAAGGCTTCGCCGACGCCGGTGCCGAGCGCCTTGGAGAAGGCTTCCTTCGCCGCCCAGCGCGCTGCGAAGGAGTTCGCGGCGTTTCCGCCGCGGGAACGGCAGAGCGCGATTTCCTCCGGCGTGAAGACTTTTTCGAGAAAGGCGTTTCCGTGGCGTTCGATCGCCGCGCGGACGCGGGAGACGGATTCGAGGTCGAGCCCGACGGCGACGACGTTCGTTCCCGCGGGAATCTGCGGGAGCGCGGGAAGGCTCGGAGCCTCGTTGTCCGGAGAATCCGTCATCGGGAACGCGGTCTCACGGGCGGGGCGGCGTGGTGAGGCCGGCGCGGATTCGGGCCTTCATCTCGCGCACGGCTTCGGCGATTCCGAAAAGAATCGCGCGGCAGAGAATGGAGTGCCCGATGTTCAGCTCGTGCAGGTGCGGAATGTCCGTCACTTCCGAGATGTTCACGTAATTGATGCCGTGCCCGGCGTTGGAGACGATTCCGACGTTGGCGGCGTCCTCCGTCGCGCGGCACAGGCGGCGGAACTCGCGGGAACGCGCTTCTCGCTCGTAATACGCGTTCGCGTAGGCGCCCGTGTGAAATTCGATCACGGGCGCGGCGATCGCCTGCGCGGCGTCGATCTGCTTCCGGTCGGGATCGAGAAAGAGACTCGTGACGATGCCCGCCTCGGTGAATTTCGCCGTGATTTCGCGGAGCTCCGCGACGCGCGCGGCGGCGTCCAGGCCGCCCTCGGTGGAGACTTCCTCGCGGCGCTCGGGAACGAGGCAGACCGAATCCGGCTTGAGCCGCAGCGCGAAATCGACCATCTCGGGCGTCGCCGCCATTTCGAGATTGAGCCGCGTCTGAATCGATTCGCGCAGGCGCAGCACGTCGCGGTCCTGAATGTGGCGGCGGTCTTCGCGCAGGTGGACGGTGATGCCGTCCGCGCCCGCCTGTTCCGCCGCGAGCGCGACGGCGACGGGATCGGGCTCGACCATCTGTCCGCAGGTGCGCGGATAATCGCGGTAGCGCGCCTGACGCAGCGTCGTGGAATGGTCGATGTTCACTCCGAGCAAAATCGCTTTTTTCATGGCAAGAAAATCAAAAAAAGAAAACGTGATTCCGCCGCGTGGTGCCCGGGACAGGACTTGAACCTGCACGCCTTGCGGCAAAGGAACCTAAATCCTTCGTGTCTGCCGATTTCACCACCCGGGCGGCGTCGGAAACGCAAATCAAACTCGACTTTTCGCGGGAACGCAAAGGAAAAAACGCGTCTTTTCGCCGTCCGCGGAAAAGCGGACGCGCTCCCGGGAAAATCCGCGGGAACGCGTCCGTTCGGAAATGAATTTCTTCCGTTTTTTTTTCTCAGCGGTCGCATTCGCCCTGGACGAAGTCGAGCGAGCCGAGGATCGCGGGAATGTCCG
>JBJEVP010000261.1:0-1638 GCA_051884475.1 Candidatus Spyradosoma sp. | reverse complement strand
CCTGCGGCGTTCCCGCGAAAAAATCCCGCTTCCCGAAATCCGTGTTCTTCATCGTCGGCACGGAGGCGTGCGAGCGTTTCAGCTTCTACGGCATGCGCAGCATTCTCACGCTCTACATCGTGCACGAGCTGCTCAAGGAGCTTTCGGCGAGCGGGGCGGACGGGCTGCGCGCGGCGAACGACTTCGCGACGACCGTCGGCCACCTCTTCACGATGGGCGTGTATTTCATGCCGCTGCTCGGCGCCTGGATCGCGGACAAGTTCTGGGGGCGCTACTGGACGATTCTCGTGATGTCGCTGTTCTACGTGTGCGGGAACGCGACGCTCGCGCTCACCGTCGGCAGCGAGACGGGACTCGCGGTCGGGCTCGCGCTGATCGCGTTCGGCTCGGGCGGCATCAAGCCCTGCGTGTCCTCGTTCATGGGCGAGCAGTTTTCGCCGGACCAGCGCGACTTCATCGCGCGCGCCTTCGGCATGTTCTATTGGGCGATCAATTTCGGCTCGTTCTTCGCGTTCGGGCTCATTCCCGTGCTGAAGAACGAGATCGGCTACGCGTGGGCGTTCGGCATTCCCGGCATCGCGATGGGACTGGCGACGCTCGTGTTCGCCGCGGGAACGCCCGGCTACAAGCGGACTCTGGGCGAGTGGATCGCCGAGCCCGCGGGAACGGTCGCGCGGCGCGTGCTGAGTTCCGCCGCGCTTTACGGCGCCGTGCCGGGCTGGTTTTTCTGCGCGCTGATGATGCTCGCGAAACCGGAAATGCTCGGCGAGGCGGCGACGTCCGCCGACGCGTTCGGCAGGGCGCTCTTCGTCGCGGGCGCGGGCGTCGCGGCGTTCTTCGCGGTCGCGGCGCTGTTCGGGCTGGCGGCGTTTCTGCCGCGGGCGCTGATGAAGCTCGCGCGCGAGGCTCATCCGGACGCTTCCGCCGCCGCTTCCTCTTCGGAGAAAAAATCCGCCGCCGTTCCCGCCGAGCCGTCGATGTCGATGGGCGAGCGCTTTCTCGCGATCCGCGGCATTCTGCTGCTCTTCGCCGTCATTCCCGTGTTCTGGGCGCTCTACGATCAGATGGCGACGACGTGGGTGATTCTCGGCGGGCAGATGAGCACGAGCACGCTTCTCGACTATCCGATCAACACGGAAACGATGCAGAACATCAATCCGATCTTCGTGATGTCGCTCATTCCCGTGCTTTCCTTCTTCATCTATCCCGCGCTGAACCGCACGCGCCTGTTCCGGGCGACGCCCCTGCGCCGCATGACGCTCGGGATGCTGCTCACCGCCGCGTCGTTCGTGATCTGCGCGCTGCTGCAGCGCTCCGTGGACGCCTCGCTCGCGGCGGGAACGCCGACGATTTCCGTGTGGTGGATGGCGCTCCCGTATTTCGTGCTGACGCTGGGCGAAGTGCTCTTTTCGGCGACGGGGCTCGAGTTCGCGTTCTCGCAGGCGCCCGCCGCGATGCGCAGCACGATCACGAGCCTGTGGAACCTGACGACGACGGTGGGCAACTTCCTCGTCGTGCTCGTCGTCGCGCTGGCGCGGGACCTTTCGGCGGCGGAGCGCTTTTACTTCTTCGCGGCGCTGATGGCGGCGGTCGCCGTCGTCTTCGGCGTCTTCTCGTTCTTCTACAAATACAAGGACG
>JBJEVP010000260.1:0-6264 GCA_051884475.1 Candidatus Spyradosoma sp. | reverse complement strand
GCTCGCGGGCACGGGCCTCATCCTCGCGGGAACGCTCGTCCTGCTCGTCAAGTGATGCCCGCGGAGAAATGGGGATTGTCGTCTCCGAGGAAAATCGCGTATAATCCGCGCAATTCTCCGCAACGAATGTTTCATTTTTCGAAAATTCAGTCATGACACAGGCAACGCCAGACTTTTCCTTCACTGGGGACACCGTGATCGTCGCCGTCAACGCGGCGCTCTGCGCGACGTTCCTGATCTGCTACCTGTATCAGTTCTTCTACCTCGCGGTTCCGTTCGTCTGCCGGGACAGGCCGCACCGTCCGGCGCGCCCTCACCGCTTCGCCGCGCTCATCTCCGCGCGCAACGAGGAACGCGTAATCAGCCACCTGCTCGAGAGCATCAACCGCCAGACCTACGACCGCTCGCTGATCACGGTCTTCGTCATCGCGGACAACTGCACGGACCGCACGGCGGAAGTCTCGCGGGAACACGGCGCCGTCGTCTACGAGCGCTTCGACTCCGAGCGCGTCGGCAAGGGCTACGCGCTGGATTTTCTTTATGAAAAAATCGTCCGCGACTACGGCGACTCGCATTTCGACGCCTACATGATCTTCGACGCGGACAACGTGCTCAGCCCGCAGTACGTCGAGGAAATGAACGCCACGTTCTCCGACGGCTACGAGGTCGTCACGAGCTACCGCAATTCCAAGAACTACGGCGACAACTGGATCAGCGCCGGCTACGCGCTCTGGTTCCTCCGCGAAAGCGAATACCTGAACCATTCCCGCATGCTGCTCAACACGAGCTGCGCCGTCTCGGGAACGGGCTTCATGTTCTCGTCCAAGGTCATTCGGGAAGCGGGCGGCTGGAAGTTCTTCCTGCTCACGGAAGACATCGAGTTCACCGTCTACAACGTCGTGAACGGCAGAAAAATCGGCTACTCGAAAAACGCGGAACTCTACGACGAGCAGCCCGTGACCTTCGCGCAGTCCTGGCGCCAGCGCCTGCGCTGGGCGAAAGGCTACCTGCAGGTCTGGGGAAAATTCGGCGGCAGCCTCATCCGCAACATGTTTTCGGAAAAATTCACGTCCTGCTACGACATGATCATGACGATTCTGCCCGCGCTGATCATCAGCATCCTCACGCTGCTGAACTGCATCGTCGGCGTCACGGTGGGCCTCGCGCTCGGCTGGGAACTGAGCCGCATCGGGCTGAGCCTGCTCGGAACGCTCGGCGGAATCTACTTCACGCTTTGGGCGATCGGCGCGATCACGACCGTCACGCAGTGGGGAAAAATCCACTGCAGCACGTTCAAGAAAATCTTCTACGTCTTCACGTTCCCGGTGTTCATGCTGACCTACCTTCCGATCGCGATCACCGCGATCTTCAAGAAGGTCGAATGGTCGCCCATCGCGCACACGCAGGCGAAGACGCTGGACGAAATCAGAAATCCGTGAGAGGGAACGCCCGGCGCGGGCGGCCGTCTCTTCGCCGCGCCGGAATCCGCGGCCTCAGTCCGCCGCCGGTTTTCCGTTCCCGCAGGCGTCGTCGTCGCATTCGCCGACCAGGCGCAGAAGCGAGAAGCGCCCTCCGCCGATCATCATGAGCGCGAGCGCCGCGCCGATGAAGAGCACGTGATACTCCGCGCCCTCGCCCGCCTGCGTTCCGCTCCAGTTCATGAAGAATCCGTCCTTCACGCCGTATTGCGCCGCGACCGTCATCAGAACGGCGAGCATGCCGGCGAACAGCCGCGGGAACACGCCGAGGACCAGCAGAATCGGCCCGACGAACTCCGTGAAGATCGCGATCGCCGCGAACGGCGCCGCGATGTCGAGCTTCTCGGTGAACATCGTCCACGTCGCGGAAAGCCCGTTCCCGCCGAAGACTCCGAGCACTTTCTGCGCGCCGTGCGGAAAAATCGCCACGGCGAGCGTGATTCTCAGAAGCAGTTTTCCCGCGTCGGCGGAAAACTCGCGGGCGGAACAGATGATCGTGTCTTTCATAATCGTTTCGCTAAGCGTCCGCGTTCCCGCAAATTGTCTTTCAAAAAAAAACGCCTCCGGAGGAAAAGACGCGTTCCCGCCGCCGGCGCGCTCACCCGCGCACGTCCACGGAGGCGACGCCGCTCGCCAGGACGATGTCCCGCAGCGTCGGGTTGTACATGAACGGATTTTTCAGAATCTTGGAAAGCAGCTTGAGCCGCAGCCCGCGGGAACGCCGGCGATAATTCTCCGCGAGCGCTCCGAAGATCTCCGGCTCGGGCGGAAGCGCCTCGGAGAGCACGTCCGCGAGAATCTCCGCGGAGTCGAGCGCGTAGCTCATGCCCTCGAGCGAGCTCGGCGAAATCAGCCCCGCCGCCTCGCCGACGAGGAAGGCGCCCGCGCCGTCGCCGAGCGCGAAGTCGCTCATGCGCTCCGGCCTCAGCACGCGGCAGGCCTCGGTGCGCACCGGGTTCTTCAGCGAAAAACCGAATCTCTCCGCGCGTTCCCGGAACGTCTCGTAGGCGCGGGAGGAATTTTCCGGCGGGAACGCGGCGCCGAAGAGGAGCTCTCCGTCCTTGGAGACCGCCCAGCCGTAGCAGTCCGTCAGCCGCTCGTCGAAGAAGCACGCGTAGAGCGGCCGCTCCTGCGCGTCGGCGAACCACTGCTGCACGGCCGTGTAGGAGCGTATCCTGTGCCCGGGGAAAAGCGTGCGGCGCACGAACGACGACGCGCCGTCCGCGCCGACGAGCGTCCGCGCGAGAACCTTTTTCTCCGTTCCCGCGGAATAGACGACGAGCTCGAAGCGCCCGCGCGCGTCGCGGGAGAACCCGCGCACCGTCGCGTCGTTCAGCACGGTCGCCCGCGCGGGAACGAGCGATTTCAGCCACAGATCGAAGCGGTGGCGGTTCATGTTCACGTAGAAACGGCGGTAGACGCGTTCCCGCGTCGTGAACATGTCGATCGTCCGCACGGAAAAAAGCTGGGGATCGGCGAGCACCGATTTCGGCAGCGAAAGATTCTGCCGCGAGAGCGAGCGCTGCGCGTCCTCGGCGAGCAGGCCGCCGCAGGGCTTGCGGAAACCGCCCGCCTCGGGGTCGCTCTTCTTGCGGTCGACCGCGACGACGTCCGCGCCGCGCTCCGCGAGCAGGCGCGCGAGCGTCGAGCCCGCCGGGCCCATGCCGACCACGGCGACGTCGAAAACCTTTCCGGAAAAATCCTCCGCCATCTCTCTCCGCTCCCGGTGAGTCTTCGGCGGCGGACTCACGCCGCGCGCGCGATGCGCTCGACGTATTTCGCGAGAATGTCGAACTCGAGATTGACGGGGTCGCCCGCCCTGCGCTCGCGCAGATTCGTCTCCGCCATCGTGTGCGGAATCAGCCAGATGTCGAACGTTCCCGCGGCGTCGTCCAGCGCGGCGACCGTGAGCGAGATTCCGTCCACGGCGACGCTGCATTTGTAGGCGAGGTATTTGAGGAACTCCGCCGGCGGGCGCACGCGAAGGCGGAAGTTCGCCCCTTCCTTTTCCAGCGAAACTATCGTTCCCGTCGCGTCCACGTGCCCCGTGACGAAATGCCCGCCCATGCGGGAAGTCGGCAGCAGACTGCGCTCCAGATTGACGGCGGAACCGGGCGCGAGCAGCGAGAACGAGGTCCTGCGCAGCGTCTCGTCGAGCACGTCGAACCCGAGGCGCGTGCCCTCCGCCGCGACGACGGTGAGGCAGCAGCCGTTGTTCGCCACGCTGTCGCCGATCGCGGGAGCGCCGCCGAATTTCGACGCGTCCACGACGAGGCGCCACACGCCGCCCGCGTTCTGCTCGAGGGAAACGACCGTTCCCGTGGTTTCGACAAGTCCGGTAAACATGCGCCGCATCATAACTTTTTTGCCGCCCGGGAGAAAGCCCCAAGTTTCCGCGCGCGCCGTTTCCTGCCTTGACCCCTTTTGAGGAAAACTGTTTCATTGGCTCACTCTTTTTCATTTCCAGAACAAATTCCATGGACATCAAAATCGAAGACATCAATGCGACGCGCAAAGCGGCGACCGTCACCGTTCCCGCGAGCGTCATTGAAGAACAGCAGAACAAGCTCCTCGGCGATTTCGCCGCGCACGCCCGCGTCGCCGGCTTCCGCCCGGGCAAGGCTCCCGTGAGCATCATCAAGCAGAAGTTCGGAAAAGAAATCGCCTCCGAACTCGCCTCCGCCGTGCGCCAGGAAGCGTTTTCCGCCGTCCGCGAAGACAAGAGCATCGACCTTTACGCGCTCGCCGACGTGAACGAACCCGAAATCGTCGTCGGGCAGCCCGCCGAAATCCGTTTCGAAATCGACGTCGTTCCCGCGTTCGAACTCCCCGAATACAAGGGCATCGAGGTTTCCAAAAGCGATCTCGACGTCTCCGAGGACGAAATCGCGGAAACGATCAGGAATCTCCGTTCCCAGCGCGCCGAGTTCAACAAGGTCGAAAAGGCCGCCGAAAAGGGCGACTACGTGAAGCTGTCCTACACGGCGACGATCGACGGCAAGCCGCTGATCGAAGTCGCGCCCTCCGCCTCGATCTACGGCAAGCAGACGAACACCTGGGAAGAAGCCGGCGCGGACGAGACCTTCGGCGCGACCGTGAAGGAGATCGTCGCCGCTCTCGTCGGAATGAAGGCCGGCGACAAGCAGGAAATCACGGTCACGTTCCCGGAGGACTTTTCCGCCGAGGACCTGCGCGGCAAGACCGCCGTCTATTCGGTCGAAGTCGCCGAAGTGCGCGAACGCGTGCTCCCTGAACTGAACGAGGAATTCTTCAAGTCGCTCCACGTCAAGGACGAGGAGGAACTCCGCACGCAGGTGCGCGAAGGCCTCGAAGCCCGCAAGAAAAACACGGCGACCTCCAAGAAACGCGAAGAGCTCATCAACGCGCTCAACGAAAAGGTCGATTTCGAACTCCCCGAAACCGCCGTCGAACGCGAAAGCTACAACATCTTCGTCGAGTTCGCGAACATGCAGCTCCGCCAGGGCGTGAAGATCGAGGAGATCGAAGCGCAGCGCGAAGAACTGACCAAGAACACGAAGGAAGCCGCCAGAACACGCGTCAAGACTCAGCTCGTGCTCCGCGCCATCGCGAAGAAGGAAGACGTCAAGGTCGAGCGCGACGACATCATGAAGCGCGTCTCCCAGGAAGCCTACATGAGCGGCCAGCCCACCGAAAAGTTCATCAAGGAACTGACGAAGGACCGCGCCCGCATGGCGGAACTCGAATCGAACATCCTCTTCAACAAGGCGCTCGACATCGTCGTCGCCGCGTCCGTCGAAAAGCAGGCCTGAGCCGCTCTTTTCTCCGGTTCAAAAAAAACGCGGGAACGCTCGGACGTTCCCGCGTTTTTTTTCGCTCTCGGCGGACTCGCCGCCTCACGGCAGCCAGTCGCCGAACTCGGGCGCGCGTTTTTCGAGAAAGGCCCTGCGCCCCTCGTTGCCCTCCTCCGTGAGGTAATAGAGCATCGTCGCGTTCCCGGCGAGCTCCTGAATGCCCGCCTGGCCGTCGAGCTCCGCGTTGAACGCGGATTTCAGGCAGCGGATCGCGAGCGGGCTTTTCGAGAGAATCTCCCGCGCCCAGCGCACGCCCTCGGCGTCGAGCTCGTCCACGGGAACGACCGCGTTCACCAATCCCATCTTTTCCGCCGCCGCCGCGTCGTACTGCCGGCAGAGGAACCAGATTTCCCGCGCCTTCTTCTGCCCGACGAGACGGGCGAGGTAAGCGCTGCCGAATCCGCCGTCGAAACTGCCGACCTTCGGTCCCGTCTGCCCGAACACGGCGTTGTCCGCCGCGATCGTCAGATCGCACACCATGTGCAGCACGTGCCCGCCGCCGATCGCGTAGCCCGCGACGAGCGCGATCACGACCTTCGGCATCGTGCGGATGAGCCGCTGCAGATCGAGCACGTTCAGGCGCGGCACTCCGGATTTCGAGGTGTAGCCGCCCGTCCTGTCCCCGCGGATCTTCTGATCGCCCCCGGAGCAGAACGCGTATCCGCCGTCCGTCTGCGGATTGGCTCCGCGCAGCAGCACGACGCCGATCTTCACGTCCTCGCGCGCGTCGGAGAACGCCTCGATCATCTCCTGCACGGTCTCGGGCGTGAAGGCGTTGCGCCGGTGCGGACGATTGATCGTCACGCGGGCGATGCCCTCGTCGCATTTTTCGTAGACGATTTCGGAAAACTCCCGCGCCTTCCTCCACGCGGGAACGCCGTTCTGCTGTTCGTGTCTCATGCCGCCAATGAAACCACGGAAACGCCCCCTCCCGCAACGGAGAAATCAACGCG
>JBJEVP010000259.1:0-1645 GCA_051884475.1 Candidatus Spyradosoma sp. | reverse complement strand
ACGCCTTCGGGCAGACGGGCTTGATCTGCTTGAAGAAGTCGTTGCCCTTGTCGTCCACGAGAATGAACGCCGGGAAGTTTTCGACTTCGATCTTCCAGATCGCCTCCATGCCCAGTTCGGGATACTCGACGCATTCGATGGACTTGATGTTGTTCTGCGCGAGAATCGCCGCGGGACCGCCGATCGAGCCGAGGTAGAAGCCGCCGTGCGCCTTGCACGCGTCCGTCACCTGCTGGCTGCGGTTGCCCTTCGCGAGCATGATGAGCGAGCCGCCGTGCGACTGGAACAGATCGACGTAGGAGTCCATGCGCCCCGCGGTCGTCGGCCCCATCGAGCCGCACGCCATGCCTTCCGGCGTCTTCGCCGGGCCCGCGTAGTAGATCGGGTGATCCTTGACGTACTGCGGGAGCTCTTCGCCGCGGTCGAGGCGTTCCTTCAGCTTCGCGTGCGCGATGTCGCGCCCGACGATGATCGTGCCGTTGAGCGAGAGGCGCGTCGCGACGGGATACTTGGAAAGTTCCTTGAGAATTTCCGGCATCGGGCGGTTGAGGTCGATGCGGACCGCGTCGCCTTCGCCCGCGCGGCGGAGTTCCTCGGGAATGAGCGAGCCGGGATTGTCGTCGAGCTTTTCGATCCAGATGCCGTCCTTGTTGATCTTGCACTTGATGTTGCGGTCGGCGGAGCAGGAGACGCCCATGCCGACGGGGCAGCTCGCGCCGTGGCGCGGGAGGCGGACGATGCGCACGTCGTGCGCGAGGTATTTCCCGCCGAACTGCGCGCCGAGCCCGATGCGGTGCGCTTCGGCGAGCACCTGCTTTTCCAGCTCGACGTCGCGGAACGCGCGGCCGAACTCGTTCCCGCTGGTCGGGAGCTCGTCGTAGTAGTGCGTCGAGGCGAGCTTCACCGTGAGCAGATTCTTCTCCGCCGAGGTGCCGCCGATGCAGAACGCGACGTGGTAGGGCGGGCACGCGGCCGTGCCGAGCGTCTTCATTTTTTCGACGAGGAAGGGCACGAGCGTCTTCGGATTCAGCAGCGCCTTCGTCTCCTGATAAAGGTAAGTCTTGTTCGCGCTTCCGCCGCCCTTCGTGACGCAGAGGAACTTGTATTCCATGCCCTCCGTCGCCTCGAGGTCGATCTGCGCGGGCAGGTTGCACTTCGTGTTCACTTCGTCGTACATCGTGAGCGGCGCGTTCTGCGAGTAGCGCAGATTTTCCTCGGTGTAGGTCTTGTAGACGCCGAGCGAGAGCGCTTCCTCGTCGCAGAAGCCGGTCCAGACCTGCTGGCCCTTTTCGCCGTGAATGATCGCCGTTCCCGTGTCCTGGCAGAGCGGGAGCTTGCCCTTGCAGGCGACTTCCGCGTTGCGCAGGAAGGTGAGCGCGACGTATTTGTCGTTCTCGCTCGCGTCGGGATCGCGGAGAATCTTCGCGACCTGCTCGTTGTGCGAGCGGCGCAGCATGAACGAGACGTCGCGGAACGCCGCGTTCGCCATCGCGGTGAGGCCTTCCTTGGCGATCTTGAGGACGGGAACGCCTTCGAACTCGCTCACGGAGACGTAATCCTTCGTGAGCAGATAATACTCGGTCTTGTCTTCGCCGAGCGGGAACGGGTGCTGATATTTGAAGGGAGGGATATTTGCCATAAGTGG
>JBJEVP010000258.1:0-1648 GCA_051884475.1 Candidatus Spyradosoma sp. | reverse complement strand
CATTTTTTCATCGATTGAAGTTATGAGCGAAGCACAGAAAAACTCCCTCGCCGACATCTCGCACGACCTTTTCGCCGTGCGCTCGGAAAAGCTGAATCAGCTCCGCGCCGCGGGCGAAGATCCCTTCCGCGCCAACTGGGCGCAGACGCACACCTCCGCCGACTGCGCCGAGCTGATGCGCCCCGCGATCGAGGCCGCCAAGGCCGCGGGAACGGACGTGCACGAGATTCCCTCCTCGGCGGAGGAAGTCTCCGTCGCCGGGCGCGTGATCGCGATCCGCGTCATGGGCAAGGCGAGCTTCATGAAGCTGCTCGACCGCGACGGCGTGCAGCAGGTCTATCTCACGCGCGACATTCTCGGCGAAGACCGCTACAACAAGCATTTCAAGAAGATGATCGACATCGGCGACTTCGTCGGCGTGCGCGGCGAGCTCTTCGTGACGAAGACCGGCGAAGTGACCGTGCGCGCGCGCGCCTACGGGCTCGTCGCCAAGGCGCTCCGCCCGCTCCCGGAAAAGTGGCACGGCATCACGGACGAAGAGCAGGTTTCGCGTCAGCGCTACCTCGACCTCATCGCGAATCCGGAGTCGAAGAAGCGCCTGCTTGACCGCTCGCGCATCATCGCCGAAATCCGCAAGTTCCTCTGGGAGCGCGACTTCGTCGAGGTCGAGACGCCCGCGCTGCACCCGATCGCGGGCGGCGCGGCGGCGCGGCCGTTCGTCACGCACTTCAACGCGCTGGACTGCGAATTTTATCTGCGCATCGCGCTCGAGCTGCACCTGAAGCGCTGCCTCGTCGGCGGCATCGAGCGCGTGTTCGAGATCGGCCGCGTCTTCCGCAACGAAGGCATGGACCGCCGCCACAACCCGGAATTCACGATGATGGAAATCTATCAGGCGTATTCCGACTACGAAGGCATGATGACGCTCATCCGCGAGATGATTCAGCACCTCTGCCGAACCGTCGTCGGCACGACGACGATCACGCGCTACGACGGGCAGGTCATCGAGCTCGGCGGCGAATGGCGCGTCGCCGACTACAAGGATCTCGTGCGGGAACGCACCGGCCGCGCCGACTGGTTCGAGCTTTCCAAGGCGGAAAAAATCGCCGAATGCCGCCGCATGGCGGACGAAATCCGTTCCCGCGCGCAGGCCGAGGCGGAGGCGCGCGGCGAAGAGCTCCGCAACAAGGACCTCATGGTGCCCGATCCGCGCGAGGACTGGGAGGACTACGAGGTGACGAACGAAGTTTACGGCAAGCTCATCGAGCCGAATCTGATCCAGCCGACCTTCGTCACGCACATCATGAAGGAGCTCTGCCCGCTCGCGAAGATTAACGAAAAGGATCCGAGCGTCATCGACGTCTTCGAGCTCTGCATCAACGGGCAGGAAATCGCGCCCGCGTATTCCGAGCAGAACGACCCGATCACGCAGCGCCGCATGTTCGAGCTGCAGGCGGGCGAGGAAATCCAGAAAATCGACCAGGACTTCCTCGTCGCGATGGAGCACGGCATGCCGCCGGCGGGCGGCATGGGCGTCGGCATCGACCGCCTCTGCATGCTCCTCACGGGCTGCGCGAACATCCGCGAAACGATTCTGTTCCCGACGCTGAAGCCGGACTACGTCTCCGGCCCGCAGAAGAAGGAGGCC
>JBJEVP010000257.1:0-1651 GCA_051884475.1 Candidatus Spyradosoma sp. | reverse complement strand
GATGAGCCCGGAGCCGCCCGTGACGAGGATTTTGCCTTGCGAGATGTCGTGCATAACGCCGTGAAGTATAGAGCTTCGCCGCGGATTTAGAAAACAGAAATTGAACGTCCGCCGAAAAAAAGCGCCCGCCGCGCGGGAACGGCGGCGGGCGCTTTCGCGTGTCGGTTTTTTTACGGCTACGTAAAATTCGGATAAAAAAAAGAACGTTCCCGCGTTCCGCGTTTCGGCGCGGGCGGCGGGAACGTCCGTGCGTCAGATGCCGTTTTTCAGGCGTTCGCAGGCTTCGCGCGTCTGTTCGGACGAACCGAAGCCGGTGAGACGGAAATAGCCTTCGCCGCTCGGACCGAAGCCGGAGCCCGGCGTGCCGACGACGTGCAGGTCGTTCAGCAGGTGGTCGAAGAACTGCCACGAGGTCGTTCCCGCGGGCGTCTTCACCCACACGTAGGGGGAATTGACGCCGCCCCACACCTTGAGGCCTGCGCTCAGCAGCGCTTCGCGGATCGTCTTCGCGTTTTCGAGGTAGTGCGCGATGTTCGCCCGGACCTCCGCCTGACCTTCGGGAGAAAACACCGCTTCGGCCGCGCGCTGCACGATGTAGGGGACTCCGTTGAACTTCGTCGTCTGGCGGCGGTTCCACAGGCGGTGCAGCCCGACGCTTTCTCCGCCGACCTTGACCTTGAGGCATTTCGGAACGACCGTGTACGCGCAGCGCGTTCCCGTGAAGCCCGCCGTCTTGGAGAAGCTGCGGAACTCGATCGCGCAGTCCCGCGCGCCCGGGATTTCGTAAATGCTGTGCGGAACGTCCTTTTCCGTGATGAACGCCTCGTAGGCGGCGTCGAAAAGAATCAGCGAGCCGTTTTTCAGCGCGTAGGCGACCCAGAGCCGGAGCTGTTCGAGCGTCAGCGTCGTTCCCGTGGGATTGTTCGGATAGCAGAGGTAGATGACGTCCGCGCGTTCGTTCGGGAGCTCGGGAACGAAGTCGTTTTCTTCGACGCAGGGCAGGTAGATGAGGTTGTCCCAGCGGCCGTCCGCGCCGAGCGATCCCGCGCGTCCCGCCATGACGTTGGTGTCCACGTAAACGGGATAAACCGGGTCCGTGACGGCGATTTTGTTGTCGATGCCGAGAATGTCGCCGATGTTGCCCGTGTCGCTCTTCGCGCCGTCGGAGACGAAGATTTCGTCGGCCTCGAGGTCGATCCCGCGGGAGCGGAAGTCGTGTTCGACGATCGCTTCGCGCAGCCACGCGTAGCCCTGTTCGGGGCCGTAGCCGTGGAAGCCGGCGGCGGAGCCCATTTCGTCCGCCGCCTTGCGGAGCGCCTCGACGCAGGCCTTAGGGAGCGGGCGGGTGACGTCGCCGATGCCGAGCCGGATGATTTTCGCGTCGGGGCGCGACGCCTTCAGCGCTTCGACTTTCTTCGCGATGTCGGAGAAAAGGTAGCTGCCGGGCAGCTTCAGATAATTTTCGTTCAGCTGAATCATAGTGCGGCAAGTAAAAAGATTTTTCCGTGAAAAGTCCAAACGGAAAAGCACGCGTTCCCGTGTCCGCGGGAGCGCGTGCTTTCGTCTTCGGAAGGAAGCGGCGTTCGCCGCGCGGGGTCACTCCACGACGCGGACGCCGCCCTTGTCCGCGGAGGCGACCATGCTCGCGTAG
>JBJEVP010000256.1:0-1658 GCA_051884475.1 Candidatus Spyradosoma sp. | reverse complement strand
CGTCCCGGCGAGCCCGCGGAGTTTTTCCTGCGGGCGCGGGAACGCGAGCGGATCGAGCCGGGGACGCCGAGGCGCGGGTCGCCGCGCAGGATGAGGCGCACGAGCTTTTCGGCGGTCGCCTCGTAGTCGTCAGCGGAGGCGCCGAGGCAGAGCCATTTCTTCAGAAGGTAATGCGGCGCGAGCGAAGGAAATTCCGCGACGAGCGAAGCGTGAAATTCCGGCGAGGTCGGAATCAGCAGGCCTTCGCCGTCTTCGTCCTTCGCGGGAACGTAGAGCAGGACGTTTTTGTCGCCGAGGTAGAACGACCAGCAGCCGAACGTGCGCCGCACGGAAAAGTCCGCGCGGGAACGCAGCGGCTCGATCAGCCATTCGCAGGGCGTTTCGTCGCGGGAACGCCGGTAGGGGGTGAATTTCATCGGGGAAACAAAAAAGAAACGAGCGCGTCCGGTTCAAATTTTCGAGGCCCGGAATCCGAAAGCGCGCCTTCGGATTTCGGGCCCCGTCTTTAAGCTTCAAGCATCAGGCTCTAAGCTTTAAGCCTTAACCTTTAAGCTTTTTCTCAAATCTTGCTCCAGTCGAGAATGACCTTGCCCGCGGTGCCGTCGAGCATCGCCTTGAAGCCGGCGTCGAACTCCGTGTAGGGCAGATGGTGCGTGATGATCGGCGAAACGTCCATGCCCGCCTGAATCAGCGCCATCATCTTGTACCACGTCTCGAACATTTCGCGGCCGTAGATGCCCTTCATCGTGAGGCCCTTGAAGATGAGCTTGCTCATGTCGATCGCCGCGTTTCCGGGCGGAATCCCGAGCTGCGCGATGCGGCCGCCGCACGACATCACGTCGAGCATGCCGTTGAGCGCGTGCACGTTGCCGGACATTTCCAGCCCCACGTCGAAGCCTTCCGTCATGCCGAGCTGCTTCATCACGTCGTGGAGCGAGGTGGTCATCGTGTTCACGGCGAGCGTCGGGCCCATCTTCTTGGCGAGCGCGAGACGCGTGTCGTTCACGTCCGTGATGACGACGTAGCGCGCTCCCGCGGCCTTGGCGAGCGCGATCGCCATGATGCCGATCGGTCCCGCGCCGGTGATGAGCACGTCTTCGCCGACGAGGTTGAACGAAAGCGCCGTGTGCGCCGCGTTGCCGAGCGGGTCGAGAATCGAGACGATGTCGTCCGGAATGTCGTCGGGCACGGGAACGACGTTCTTCGCCGGCAACGAAAGCAGTTCCGCGAACGCGCCCGGGCGGTTCACGCCGACGCCCTTCGTGTTCGGGCAGAGGTGGCGGCGTCCCGCGCGGCAGTTGCGGCAGTAGCCGCACACGATGTGACCTTCGCCGGAAACGCGCTGCCCGACCTTGAGATGCCTGATGTTTTCGCCGATCTTTTCGATGTGACCGACGTACTCGTGGCCGACGACCATCGGCACGGGAATCGTCTTCTGCGACCACTCGTCCCACTTGTAGATGTGCACGTCGGTGCCGCAGATGGCGGTTTTCTTGATGCGGATCAGCACGTCGTCCGGGCCGCATTCGGGCTCGGGAACGTCCATCAGCCAGAGTCCGGGTTTCGCTTCTTTCTTAACGAGAGCTTTCATGATTTTTTCGGATGTTTTTCAAAAAAGGTGTTGCCGAATGAAGCCCGCATTTTAGGACGATTCCCCG
>JBJEVP010000255.1:0-1659 GCA_051884475.1 Candidatus Spyradosoma sp. | reverse complement strand
CAAGCTCGTCAATCCCGCGAACCGCCGCAAGTATCACGTGATCGTGGTCGGCTCCGGCCTCGCCGGTGGGGCGTGCGCCGCGTCGCTCGGCGAAATGGGCTTCAACGTGAGCTGCTTCTGCTATCAGGACAGCCCGCGCCGTGCGCACTCCATCGCTGCGCAGGGCGGCATCAACGCCGCGAAGTGCTACCAGAACGACGGCGACTCCGTCTATCGTCTTTTCTACGACACGGTCAAGGGCGGCGACTTCCGCGCCCGCGAGGCGAACGTCTATCGTCTCGCCGAAGTGTCCAACGCGATCATCGACCAGTGCGTCGCGCAGGGCGTTCCGTTCGCCCGCGAATACGGAGGAACGCTCGCGAACCGCTCGTTCGGCGGCGCGCAGGTGTCCCGCACGTTCTACGCGCGCGGCCAGACGGGGCAGCAGCTGCTCCTCGGCGCGTATTCCGCGCTCTCGAAGCAGATCGGCCTCGGCACCGTGAAGATGTACAACCGCCACGAAATGATGGATCTCGTCATCGTGGACGGCGCCGCGAAGGGCATCGTCACCCGCAACATGGTGACGGGCGAAATCAAGTCCTGGAACGCCGACTGCGTCGTGCTCTGCACGGGCGGCTACGGCAACGTGTTCTACCTTTCGACGAACGCGCAGGGCTGCAACGTCACGGCCGCGTTCCGCGCCTACAAGCACGGCGCCGGCTTCGCGAATCCCTGCTACACGCAGATTCACCCGACCTGCATCCCCGTTCACGGCGAACAGCAGTCCAAGCTCACGCTCATGTCCGAGTCCCTCCGCAACGACGGCCGCGTCTGGGTGCCGAAGACCCGCGAACAGGCGAAACTGATCCGCGAAGGCAAGCTGAATCCGAACGACGTCCGGGAAGAGGACCGCGACTACTACCTCGAACGCAAGTATCCGAGCTTCGGCAACCTCGCGCCGCGCGACATTTCCTCCCGCGCCGCCAAGGAAGCCTGCGACGATGAACGCGGCGTCGCCGAATCCGGCCGCGGCGTGTTCCTCGACTTCCGCGACGCGATCAACCGCCTCGGCGAAGACGTCATCCGCGACCGCTACGGAAACCTCTTCGACATGTACGAGAACATCACGGGCGTCAATCCCTACAAGAACCCGATGCAGATTTATCCCGCGTCCCACTACACGATGGGCGGGCTCTGGGTCGACTACAACCTGATGTCCACGATTCCGGGCCTGTTCGTCGGCGGCGAAGCCAACTTCTCCGACCACGGCGCGAACCGCCTCGGCGCCTCCGCGCTCATGCAGGGGCTTTCCGACGGCTACTTCGTCCTGCCCGCGGCGATTCCGGACTACCTCGCCAAGTGCGGCCTCAAGGGCGCGCCCAAGAAGGAAGAGCACAAGGAATACGCCGCCGCCGAAGCCGCCGTGCGGGAACGCATCGACAAGCTCATGGCCGTCAAGGGCGACAAGTCCCCGCGCTTCTTCCACCAGAAGCTCGGCCACATCATCTGGGAAAAGTGCGGCATGGCGCGCACGAAGGAAGGCCTCACCGAGGCCATCGCCGAAATCAAGGCCCTCCGCGAGGAGTTCTGGAAGCACGTCCGCGTCGTCGGCGAAAAGGATTCGCTGAACGTCGAGCTCGAACGCGCCGCCCGCGTGGCGGACTTCCTCGAGTTCGCCGA
>JBJEVP010000254.1:2980-6337 GCA_051884475.1 Candidatus Spyradosoma sp. | reverse complement strand
ACGGCAGGTAGTCGACGACCGCGTCGAGCACCATCTGAACGCCCTTGTTCTTGAAGGAGGAACCGGGGATGACGCCGACGAAGTCGAGCGAGAGCGTCGCCTTGCGGATCGCCACGCGGAGTTCATCGGAGGAAATTTCCTGCCCGTCGAGATACTTTTCGGCGATCGTGTCGTCGAAGTCGGAAACGGCTTCGATCAGTTCTTCACGATACTTTTCGTAGTCGGCCTTGAGGTCGGCGGGAACGTCCGTCTTGGCGTACTTCATGCCCTTCGGGTCGCTTTCGTCGTAAACGTAGGCGCAGCCCTTGACGAGGTCCACGAGGCCGGTGAACGTTTCGCCCGCGCCGATCGGAATGTAGAGCGGATGCGCGTTCCCGCGGAGCTTTTCGCGGATACCCTTGACGGCGTTGAAGAAGTCGGCGCCCGTGCGGTCCATCTTGTTGATGTAGGCGACGCGCGGCACGCTGTACTTGTTCATCTGGCGCCACACGGTTTCGGACTGCGGCTGCACGCCGGCGACCGCGCAGAAAACGGCGACCGCACCGTCGAGCACGCGGAGAGAGCGCTCGACTTCGGCCGTGAAGTCCACGTGACCGGGAGTGTCGATAACGTTCAGGCGATGCGGAATCTTGCCGAAGGGGCCGTCCGCCGTCGTCCATCCGCACGAAATGGCGGCGGACGTGATCGTGATCCCGCGTTCCTGTTCCTGTTCCATCCAGTCCGTCGTCGCCGCGCCTTCGTGGACTTCGCCCGTCTTGTGAATGACGCCCGCGTAGAAGAGGATGCGCTCCGAAGTCGTCGTCTTGCCCGCGTCGATGTGCGCGGCGATGCCGAAGTTTCGGGTGTATTCGAGCGGCGTGCCGCGGGAAGAGGAATTTTTGGCGGAAAGTGTAGCCATAACGGTTATCGACTTTGAGTAGAAAGATTAGTTGTTGCCCCAGCGAAGGTGCGCGAACGCGCGGTTCGCCTGCGCCATCTTGTGCGTCTCTTCGCGTTTCTTGACGACCGAGCCCGTGTTGTTGTAGGCGTCGATGAATTCCGCCGCGAGGGAATCGACCATCGGCTGGCCCTTGCGGCCCGCCGCGGCGCTCACGAGCCAGCGGAAAGCCATGCTCGTCTGACGTTCATGGGAAATTTCGACCGGGACCTGATAGGTCGCGCCGCCGACGCGGCGGCTCTTGACTTCCAGCTTCGGGCGGCAGTTTTCCAGCGCGCCGAGGAGAAGTTCCATCGGATCGCCCTTTTCGAGCTTTTCGCTGACGCGCTCGATGGCGCCGTAGACGATGCGCTGCGCGACCGTCTTTTTGCCGTTCTTCATGACGACGTTGATCAGCTGGCTCACCAGCGGGCTGTTATAACGGGAATCCGGCTTGTGCGGGTTCTTGGTGGCTCGACGACGACGAGACATGTTCTTGTTTCCTTATGGTAAAAAATTATTTCGCGGCTTTCGGACGCTTCACGCCGTACTTCGAACGACTGCGGCGACGCTTTTCGACGCCCGCGCAGTCCAGCGGACCGCGGACGATGTGGTAACGGACGCCCGGAAGGTCCTTGACGCGGCCGCCGCGCACGAGCACGACGCTGTGTTCCTGCAGCTTGTGGCCTTCGTCCGGAATGTAGGAAATGACTTCCGTGCCGGAGGTGAGACGCACCTTCGCCACCTTGCGCTGAGCCGAATTAGGCTTTTTCGGCGTGCGCGTCATGACCTGAATGCACACGCCGCGCTTGAACGGAGAGCAATTCAAGGCGGGCGATTTCGACTTGATGTTGGCTTTGTTCCGCGGCTTGCGGACGAGTTGATTGATTGTCGGCATGGAAGCTAAACTGGAAATTTGAATGAATAGGAACGGCTATTAATATCTTTTTTCAAAAACGGCGCAAGCACTTTTTCGCGCAAAATCGAAAATTTTTCTTGATTCGCCTGAAAAGCCGAGGATTTTTTTTTCAGGTCGCGAAGAACGCCGTCTTCCGCCGCCCGAAAAGTTTTTCGTGGAAAAACGCGTTCCCGCGGCGTGTAATGGTCCGCATGAACATCGTCGAAGTCGTCAAAGAATACGTCCGGTTCCCGAGCATCTCCGCCGATCCCGCGTTCGCGGACGGCGTGAAGGGCACCTACGAATGCCTCGCCGCCCTGCTGGACAGGGCGGGCGCGAAATCGGAAATCGTTCCCACGAGCGGCAATCCCGTCGTAGTCGGCCGCCTCAACGCCGACCGCGCCGACCTGCCGCACATCGTGATTTACGGGCACTACGACGTGCAGCCCGTCGATCCGCTCGAGCTGTGGGAGACGCCTCCGTTCGAACCCGTCGAACGCGACGGGCGGCTCTACGGACGCGGCACGGCGGACAACAAGGGCCCGCACGCGATTTCGGTCGTCGCGCTCGCGAATCTGCTGGCCCGCCGCCCCGACCTGCCCCTGCGCCTCACGTTCGTGTTCGAAGGCGAGGAGGAAATCGGAAGCACGCATTTCGGAGAATTTCTCGCCGCGCGCAAGGACGAGCTTTCGACGGGCGATTTCGTGCTGCTTTCCGACACGTCGAGCCCGAGCGAAAACGAAGTCGCGATCACGATCGGTCTGCGCGGCATGGTCGGGCTGGAACTGAACGTCTTCGGCCCGAACAGCGATCTGCACAGCGGGCTGCACGGCGGCGCGGTCGTCAACCCCATTCAGGCGCTGGCGGAGGTCTGCGCCTCTCTGCACAATCCCGACGGCTCCGTGAACGTGCCGGGATTCTACGACGGAGTCCGCGCTCCCGCGCAATGGGAACGCGACGAGTTCGCGCGATTCCCGCAGAGCGAAGAGGACTACAAGAAATTCCTCGGCGTGGACACGCTCTACCGCCAGCCCGGTTACACGCCGCTTGAATGCGCGCGCTTCGCGCCGACGCTCGAGTTCAACGGCATCGGCGGAGGCTACCAGGGAACGGGCTCGAAGACGATCGTTCCCGCGAAGGCCTTCGCCAAGATCACCTGCCGCCTCGTTCCCGGACAGGATCCGGCGGACATCCGGGAGAAGGTCTCGAAAACGATCCTGAAACGAATGCCCGCCGGCGTCCGCGCGACGCTCACGCCGATGCAGGGCAATCCCGCGTATTTCGTCTGCCCGCCGCACCGCCCGAACACTCCTGCGGACATGAATCCCTCGCTCGCCCGCGCCTTCGACGCGGCGGAAAAAATCATCACGGAAAAATTCGGGAACGCGCCGATCTACACGCGGGAAGGCGGCTCGATCGGCATCATCGAGGACTTTCGCCGCGAAACGGGAATGGACTCGCTGATGATCGGGTTCTTCACCGCGGACTCCAAAATCCACGCGCCGAACGAAAGCGCGAACGTCGCCATGCTCGAAAAAGGCGT
>JBJEVP010000254.1:0-2880 GCA_051884475.1 Candidatus Spyradosoma sp. | reverse complement strand
CGCGCGTCAGAGCACGATCGCCCAGAGCGCCTTGAGGTAGCGGCCTTCCGGGTAGTTCGACATGACGGGATGGTCCGCGCCGGGCCCCGTGCGGTCGAGAATCTGAAGGCGTTTCCCGAGGCGGTGCGCCACTCGGATCACCGTCGCCTCGAAGTCCTCGACCTTGAGGAGCCCCGAACACGAGAACGTGACGAACAGCCCGCCGCGCTTCACGAGCGGGAGCGCGACCTTGTTCATGTCGTGGTATTTCGCGATGCCGTCCTCGTAGTCCTCGCGCCCGTTGATGAGCTTCGGAGGATCGAGCACGACGACGTCGAACTGCGCGCCGTTGCCCTGCATCTGCCGCGCGAACGTAAACGTGTCCGCGTGCACGAAATTCACGCGCGTCTGATTGAGGTTCGCGTTGTGCTTCGCCTGCGCGATCGCCTTTTCGTCGAGATCGACTCCGGTCACGTCCTCGGCGTTCCCGCGCACTTTCGCGGACAGCGAAAAACCGCCCGTGTAGCAGCACAGATCGAGCACCTTTTTCCCCGCACAGAACGGCGCGAGCTTCGCGCGGTTGTCGCGCTGATCGCAGAAAAATCCGGTCTTGTGCCCGTTCTCGAAATCGACGCCGTAGCGGATTCCGTTTTCGCGGATCTTCACTTCGCGCAGCCCGGGCGTGTGAAAATCGTCGCAGCCGCGCGCGTTTTCCATCGAGCCGAAGCCCTTGACGAGCTGCACCGTCTCGCGCGTCGTGCCGAGCGCCTCGTGCAGCACGCTCATCCACTTCCTGATGCGCCGATAGACGGCGAGCGAAAAGACTTCGACGCTGAGCACGTCGCCGTATTTGTCCGCGACGAGCCCGTTCAGCCCGTCGGCGTCGCCGTGCACGACGCGGAAGGCGTCCGTCCTTTCCGGAAGTTTCAGGATTTCCGTGCGCAGTGCGACCGCCTGCCGCAGCCGCGCCTCAAAAAAATCCTCGGGCAGCTCCTCGGCGCCGTGCGCGAATACTCGCAGCGGAATGTTCGCGCCCGCGTTGTAGAATCCGTGGCCGAAAAGCGCGCCGTCCTTGCCGTAAACGCGCACCTGCGCGCCGGGCTCGATCGCGCCCGACGTCGCGCCGACGAAGCGCGGATACACGTTCGGATTGTAGGTGAAATATTTGAGCTGCACCCACGGCGCGACGAAATCCGCCGTCGAAACGGCGGGAGCGCTCTGCGTCGCGGGAACGCGCGGACGCGGGAACGGCAGGCGGGAACGGTCGGAAGGACGATCGTGGTTTTCTTTGCGGAACATGGGAAAAAAAACGGAATGCGGGAAAACGGCCGACTCTTATTTCATCGTTTCTTCGTCGATGGCCGCGCGGGTGTTTTCGACGAGGAAATCGATCTCCTCGCGCGAGATCACGAGCGGCGGAATGAACACGAGCGTGTCCACGAGCGGGCGCAGAAGCAGCCCGCGGCCGCGGGCGCGCATGCAGATGCGCATTCCCGTGCGCGCGCCGACGGGCCAGTCCGGCCGCCCTTCGCCCGCGTAGAGATCGATCGCGGCGACCATGCCGCGCTGACGGATTTCGCGCACGTGCGGATGCCCCCGGAACGTCTCTTCCACGCGCCGCCCGAGGTAGTCTATCGTTCCCGCGAGCGTTCCCGAATCGATGAGCTTTTTGATTTTTTCGAAATTCTTGAGCGCGACCGCGCAGGCGAGCGGATTCCCCGTGAACGTGTGCCCGTGGAAAAACGCCTTGTATTCGTCGAAGTTCCCGAGAAACGCCTCGTAGATCTTTTCCTTCGCGAGCGTCGCCGCGAGCGGCATGTAGCCCGCCGTGAGGCCCTTGCCCACGCAGATGAAGTCCGCGTCGATTCCGGGACGGCCCTCTTCGACGAGAAATTTCCCCGTGCGCCCGAAGCCGACGAAGATTTCGTCCAGAATCAGGTGCACGCCGTATTTCCCGCAAAGCGCGGAAACGGCTTCGACGAAGCCCGCCGGCTGCAGCTTCATGCCGCCCGAGCCCTGAATCTCCGGTTCGATGACGACGCACGCGGTCGTCGCGTGCTTTTCCTTCAGAATCGCCTCCAGCGCGGCGAGCGAGCGCGACGCGTCCGCGCGCGAGACGTTCCCGCGGCACTCGACGCACTCCGGCGCGGGAAAACGGTCAACGGGGAAGAACCAATGACGGAACCGCCCGTGAAACGCGCCGCAGTCGCCGAGCGCCATCGTGCCGAACGTGTCGCCGTGATAGGCGTCGGTCATCGCGACGACGCCCGTGCGCTCCGGCTCGCCGACGAGCTGCCAATACTGAAACGAGAGCTTCACGGCGACTTCCACAGCCGCCGCCCCGCAGTCGCTGAAAAACACGCGCGGCAGGCGGTCGCCCGTCAGCGCGGAGAGCGTTCCCGCGAGCCGCGCGCTCGCGACGTTGCTCAGCCCGAGCATCGTCGAATGCGCGACGGCGTCGAGCTGTTCCCGCAGCGCGGCGTCGAGCTCGGGATCGCGGTGTCCGAGCGTGTTCGTCCAGATCGAGGCGTTCGCGTCGAGGTATTTTTTTCCCTCGGTGTCGTAAAGCCAGCAGCCTTCGCCGCGCGCGATCTGCAGACGCGGAAACGCCATGTATTCCCGCATCTGCGTGAACGGATGCCAGCTGTGCTCGGCGTCCAGGCGCGAAATCTCTTCCGTGAGAGCGTTCTTCATGCCTGAAACTCTACGCCGTTCCCGCGCGCCTTTTCAACCAAGGATTTTTCACGCTCCCGACGGCGGAGCGGGAACGAAGTCGGCGGCGCGGAAGTTCCCACGCAAAAAAATCGCTCGCGTGGAGCGCGTTCCCGCGGATATTATCGCGGCAACTATGAACAACGAACAGCTCCCCGCTCACAAACGTCTTCCCGACGCCAAAGGATT
>JBJEVP010000253.1:0-1680 GCA_051884475.1 Candidatus Spyradosoma sp. | reverse complement strand
GCTCAAGCCCATGCTCGCGCGCGGCGAGCTGCACTGCATCGGCGCGACGACGCTCGAGGAGCACCGCAAATACATCGAAAAGGACGCCGCGCTCGAACGCCGTTTCCAGAGCGTGCTCGTGGAGCCGCCGAGCGTCGAGGACACGATCTCCATTCTGCGCGGCCTGCGGGAACGCTTCGAGGTGCACCACGGCGTGCGCATCATGGACGGCGCGATCGTCGAGGCCGCCGTGCTTTCCGACCGCTACATTTCCGACCGTTTTCTGCCCGACAAGGCGATCGACCTCGTGGACGAGGCGTGCGCGCAGATCCGCACCGAAATGGACTCGATGCCGGAAGAGCTCGACACGCTTTCGCGCCGCGTCATGCAGCTCGAGATCGAGGAGACCGCGCTGAAGAAGGAGACGGACGACGCGTCGAAGCTCCGGCTCGAAGCGCTGCGCAAGGAACTCGCCGAGGCGCGTTCCGAGGCGACCGCCCTGCGCGCGCGCTGGGAGGCGGAAAAGGACAGCGTCGGCAAGGTGCAGAAGCTCCGCGCCGAACTCGAAGCCGCGCGCCGCGACGCCGAAGTCGCCGAGCGCAAGGGCGATCTCGGCAAGGCGAGCGAACTGCGCTACGGGAAGATTCCGCAGCTGCAGAACGAGCTGAAGAAATTCGAAAAAATCGCCGAAGAAAAATCCGGCGGGAACGACAAACTTTTCCGCGAAGCGGTTTCGCCGGACGAAATCGCCGAGGTCGTCGCGCGCTGGACGGGCATTCCCGCGACGAAGCTGCTCGAGGGCGAAAAGCGCAAGCTGCTCGGCCTGCAGAGCGAACTCGCGAAGCAGGTCGTCGGGCAGGAAGAGCCCGTGCGCCTCGTCTCCGAGGCGATTCTGCGTTCCCGCGCGGGCGTGCAGGATCCGCGGCGCCCGGTCGGTTCGTTCCTGTTCCTCGGGCCGACGGGCGTGGGCAAGACGGAGCTCGCGAAGTCGCTCGCGCGCCAGCTCTTCGACAGCGAGGACGCGATGATCCGCATCGACATGTCCGAGTACATGGAGAAACACTCCGTGTCGCGCCTCGTCGGCGCGCCTCCGGGCTACGTCGGATTCGAGGAGGGCGGCCAGCTCACCGAAGCGATCCGCCGCAAGCCGTATTCCGTCGTGCTGCTCGACGAAATCGAAAAGGCGCACCCGGACGTGTTCAACATCCTTCTGCAGATTCTGGACGACGGCCGCCTGACCGACGGCCAGGGGCGCACCGTCGACTGCCGCAACGCCGTGTTCATCCTCACGTCGAACATCGGCTCGCGCTTCCTCGTCGAGGGCGTGACGGGCGACGAGATTCCCGACAAGGTGCGCGAGCAGGTCATGGCAGAGCTGCGCGCGGGCTTCCGTCCGGAATTCCTGAACCGCATCGACGACATCGTGCTGTTCCGTCCGCTCGGGCTGAAGCAGATTTCCGCAATCGTCGATCTGCTCGTCGCCTCGCTGAACCGCCGGCTCGAAGACCACCGCATCACCGTGACGCTGGACAAGTCCGCGCACGAATGGATCGCGGAAAACGGCTACGATCCCGTTTACGGCGCGCGCCCGCTGCGGCGCTTCATCCAGAAGGAAATCGAGACTCCGCTCGCGAAGGAAATCATCGAAGGCAAGGTCGCCGACGGGAACACGGTGAAGTTCACCAAGCCCAAAGGCGACGC
>JBJEVP010000252.1:0-1681 GCA_051884475.1 Candidatus Spyradosoma sp. | reverse complement strand
AGGCGCTTTTCGTAGAATTTCTTCAGCGTGAGGCGGTGGATCTTCGCGTTGTGGCGGACGTCCACGGGGAATTTTTTCGGGTGGACGAAGAACAGCGCGACGGCGCGGGTCGCCTCGTGCTTCGCCGCGAGGCCGCGGAGCGCGTCCGGCAGGGCGGCGAGGCGCTCCTTCGGCGTTCCCGCGCGGGGCTCGACGACGATCGCCGGGAAGGCGTTCCCGCGTTCGCCCAGCCCGACGAGCGCGCAGCGGAAGACGTCCGGATGCGTGTTGAAGACGGGCTCCACCGCTTCGGTGAAGAGCGTTCCCGCGGCGGTTTCGACGCGTTCCGCCTTGCGGCCGAGGAACCAGAGCCGCCCGGCGTCGTCGAGGTAGCCGACGTCGCCCATGCGGTGCCAGACGGAGCCGTCGGCGCGGTCGAGGATTTTCGCGGCGCGGGTCGCCTCGGGGTCGTTGAAGTATTCGCGCGTGGTCGTCGGCCCGCAGACGCAGATTTCGCCGGGAACGTTTTTCGGGAGCGGGGAAATTTCGTCGAAGCTCGCGATCGCGCCGTCGCGTATCGGGACGATGCGCACGCGGTTGCACGGGAGCGGCGTTCCCGTGCAGGTGCCGCGGCCGTGCTCGGTGAGTTCGCCCGTGCGGGCGAGCACGTCGTCCGCCGTGACGTCGGAGACGGGCAGGTTTTCCGTCGCGCCGTAGGGCGAATGGATTTCGGCGTTCGGGAGCACTTTCTTCAGCAGCGCCATGACGGCGGGCGGCACGGCCGTTCCCGCGCAGAGCACGCGGCGCACGCTCGGCAGCGTCTCGCCGCGCGCGTCGCAGTATTCGGCGATTTTTCGCCAGAGAATCGGCGAGCCGAAAGAGTTGGTGACGCCGTTTTCGCGCACGGCGCGGACGATTTTTTCCGGGTCGAGCGCGGCGGGCTTGGCGGCGTTCATCGGCGGCGTGACGGTCGTCATGCCCAGCGCGGGATTGAAGAGCGCGAAGATCGCCAGCAGGGGCAGGTCGATTTCGCCCGGCGCGATGCCGTAGAAGTCGCGCACGATCTCGCGCTGCGCGTCGAACATGCCGTGCGTGTAGCACACGCCCTTCGGCGCGCCCGTGGAGCCGCTGGTGAAGAGAATCGCGGCGAGCTGTCCGGCGTCCGCGCGCGCGATTTCGGTCGGGAGCGCGGCGTCGCGGGAACGCCTTTCGACTTCGCGGGAAAACGCGCGCGTGCCGACGGTGACGGCGGTCTTCACCGAAGCGAATTTGCGGAAAAAGACGCGGCGCACCCACTGCGCGAGCGGAATGCCGACGAGCGCCTGCGGCTCCGTTCTGCGCACGCAGCGCAGAAAGCTCTTCAGCCCCATGCCGGGATCGATCGCGACGGGAACGGCGCCGAGGCGGAACAGCGCGAACGCGCACAGAATGAGGTCGAGTCCCGGGCGCGCCATGAGCAGCGTGCGCGTTCCCGCGCGGATGCCGCGCTCGGCGAAGAGCGCCGCCGTCGCCGCCGTGACGCGGTCGAGCCGCGCGAACGTGAGCTCGGCCCCGCCGTCCGGGCGGCGCACGGCGCAGACGTCGGGCACGCGCTCGGCGGATTCGCGGAGAAAGCGCGCGACGTTGAAGGAGACTTTTTCGGAGTTCGGCATTTTTTCGGGTTCGGCGGGAACGTTTTCCGGGCAAACAAAAACCCTCGATG
>JBJEVP010000251.1:0-6422 GCA_051884475.1 Candidatus Spyradosoma sp. | reverse complement strand
CGCCGTGTGAATTCTATTTTCGCTCGCGCGGCGGGAAAACTCCCGCGTTCCCGCGGAATCGCCCGCTTCTTTTTCCCTTCCGGAACGCCCCGATTTTCTCCGGGCCTCCAAATTTCTGTTTTACTAAACCCGCGCCAAGAGTTAGATTTTCGTTTCTCTTTTTCATTCACAATGTCCGACAGTCCAATGAAAATATTCACCGGAAACGCCAATCCCGCTCTCGCCAAGGAAATCTGCGACTCCATCGGCATCCCTCTGGGCATCGCCGACGTCACGCCCTTTCCCGACGGGGAAACCTTCGTCCAGATCAAGGAAAACATCCGCGGATGCGACGTTTTCGCGATTCAGCCGACCTGCTGCCCCGCGAACGATCACCTGATGGAGCTGCTCATCATGATCGACGCCATGCGCCGCGCGTCCGCCAAGCGCATCACCGCCGTGATGCCCTTCTTCGGCTACGCCCGCCAGGACCGCAAGGACCGCCCGCGCGTTCCGATCACGGGCAAGCTCGTCGCCAACCTGCTCACCGCCGCGGGAGCGAACCGCGTCCTCGCGCTCGACCTCCACGCCCAGCAGATCCAGGGCTTCTTCGACATTCCCGTCGATCACCTTTTCGCCTCGCCCGTCTTCTACGACTACATCAAGGACAAACCCTTCCTGAAGGACGCCACCGTGTTCTCTCCGGACGTCGGCGGAATGAAGGCCGCGAGCGCCGTCGCCAATCTGCTCGACCTGCCGCTCGGATTCGTCGCCAAGCGCCGCGTTTCCGCGACGACCGTGCAGTCCACCAACCTCGTCGGCGAAGTCGAGGGACGCAACATCATTCTCGTCGACGACATGACCGAAACCGCGGGAACGCTCTGCGCCGCCGCGAAGCTTCTCCGCGAAAACGGAGCCAAGTCCGTCCGCGCGCTCGTCAGCCACTGCATGCTCAACGAAATCGCCTACGAACGCCTTTCCTCCGGCGTCATCGACGAAGTGATCACGACGAACTCCGTTCCCGTGGAAACGCGCGGGCTGCCGATCACGGTGCTCTCCATCGCGAAGCTCTTCGGAGAAGCGATTCAGCGCATCCACTCGAACAGCTCCGTCACGAGCCTCTTCAAGATCAAGGGCTACTGAGGAGAGCGCGCTTAAAGATCAGTACTTAAAAAAAAGCGTTCCCGCGGTTCATTTCGCGGGAACGCTTTTTTTTCGGCGCGGAGAAAAAAATCATTCTTCGTCGCCGGAATCCTCGTCTTCGCCGAGTTCGTCGTCCTCGACGGGAGAAGAATTGTGCACGAGTCTGCGCTTCGCCTGCGCGACGGGCGAAAGCATCGCGGTGATGGTGCGCCCCATCATCTTGGGCTTGCTGTCGAGCACGCCGATGTGCGCGACGGCCTCGACGAGGCGCTGCACCGCCTCGAACCCGTATTCCGGATGTTCGAGCTCGCGGATGCGGAACATGAGCGTGACCTTGACCTTGTTGCCGTTGAAAAGGAACATTTCCGCGCGGCGCACCTTGACCATGAGGTCGTGCTCGTCGATGCGGGGACGCATCTTCACTTCCTTGAGCTTGGTCGCGGCCTGCTTCTGCTGTTTCTGCTTCTTGGCCTCTTCGTAAAGGTATTTTCCGTAATCGACGATGCGGCACACGGGCGGCTGCGCGTTCGGCGCGATCTCGAGCAGGTCCAGCTCGTGCGCCTTCGCGAGGGAGAGCGCGGACGACGTCGCCATGATTCCGAGCTGTTCGCCGCGCGGACCGATGACGCGGATTTCGGGAACGCGGATGCGCTCGTTGCGGCGCGGACCCATGTCTCGGCGGTTGTTGTTGCGATTGTTGTACGAGCCGCGGTTCTGATTCTGACCGGGTCGGGCGGAGTTGTTGTTCCCGCCGAACTGCTTAGGAGCTGCCATTCAGTTTGATTTATTGTGTAAGAAAAATTTTTCCGTTGCGCAAATGCTGTCTCAAAATCCGCTTCGGTTCAATACTTTTCGGGCATCCGCGCTCAGCGGCGGACGCGGAGCGAAGGCGGAATTTCCGGCATCGCGCCGTGGCGGGAACAGACGAAATTCGCGACGTCCGTCGCGTGGCGATGCGCCTCGGAAAGCGTCTTTCCGAAAAGCAGCGACGCGACGAAACTCGCCGTGAAGGAGTCCCCCGCGCCGACCGTGTCCGCGACGCGGACGCCCGCGTCGGCGGGAACAGACGAACGCGCGCCGTCGCGGGAAGCGACGAGACTTCCGGCCTTTCCGAGCGTCATCACGACGATTTCGACCGAAGGAAACTTTTCGAAAACCGCGGAAAAAAGCGTTTCGCGGGAACGAGCGTCCGCGCCGAGCAGCGCCGCAATCACGGGCGCCTCATCCTCGTTGATTTTCAGGATCGTGCAGCGGGCGAGCGAAGCAAGCAGGATTGCGTCGTCGTAAAAATTCTGACGCAGATTGGCGTCGAACACGCGGATTGCGCCTGCGGGAACGCATTCAAGGAAGCGGGAAATCGTCTCGCGGGAACGCGGCGAACGCTGCGCGAGCGAACCGAAGCAGACCGCGGCGACGCGGCGCGCGAGCGCCTCTGTCTCCGCCGTGAACGGCAGATTGTCCCACGCGGAATCTTCCGTGAACGCGTAAGTCGCGACTCCGGCAGAGTCGAGCGCGATGCGCACCGTTCCCGTCGGGCGGGCGACGCGCGGGAGCAACGCTTCGAGCCGCTTTTCGGCGAAAACGGCTTCGATCTCGCGCCCGAGCGCGTCGTCGCCCACGGCGGAGACGACGCATCCGCGGCATCCCTGCCTGTCGGCGTGATAGGCGAAATTGGCGGGAGCGCCGCCGAGTTTCCTGGCGTCGGGAAAAACGTCCCAAAGCGTTTCGCCCAGCCCGACGACGAGCGGCGCGGCCTCGTCCGAGGAATGTCGCGTTTCGGAGGAAATCATTCCTGGACCTGCGGAAGAAGTCCCTGTTTCGCCTGGAGCTCGGCGAGGCCGCCGAGGAGCTGCATCTGAAACGTCTGCCAGGACGTTTCGCGGTCGAACATCGTGCGCAGGCGCCCGAACTCCTCGGAGTTCTTGTCCGGCGCGGGAACGTCCTTGGCGACGACCTTCGCGAAGACGGCCTTTTCGCCGACGCGGATCATCGGGGAAATCTCGCCGACGGGAACGGTCTTCAGCACGCCGATCAGATCGACGCCGGAATACTCCGCGGGCAGATCCCGGAACGTGTACGCGGTGAACGCGGCGGGAGCGTTCACGGAGAAACCGTTCAGCTTCGCGACCTCGAGAAAATTCGTCGGCGTCAGCGCCTTGCCCTTTTCCTTCGCGGCGGCGACGAAGCGGGAATCCGCCTCGCCGAGTTTCCACGCGGAGACGACCGCGTCGCGCACTTCCGCGAGCGCGGGAACGCGGGAAGGCTCCGTGCCCCGGAAGACGACGACGTAGACCGCGTCGCCCGCGGGAATCGCGTCCGTGCGCCAGAGCGTGTCGTTGAGCCCGGAGACGGCGCTCGCCAGGATTTCGGCGGGAAGGCCGGTCGCCTCGGGAACGCGGTCGCGCGGGAACGCGGGAATTTCGACAAAGTCGAGCCCCGCCTTCGCGAGCGTTTCGGCGAAATCGTCCTGCCGGGGATTGTGCGCGTCGGTGGGCAGTTTTTCGTAAAGCGTGTTGGAGAGCTCGGCGGCCGCGGCGTCGAGCGCCTGGGATTTCTTCCACGCGGCGACGCGCGTCGCGCGGTCGGCGGATTTTTCGCCCTCGAAGACGGAGAGATCGTAATCGGTCGGCTCGGGAATCTTCGCCGCGGCGTCGGCCGCGGGAACGACCTTCGCGAAGGAGAGCTTCACTTTTTCCGCGATGCGGAAATCCTCCTTGCGCGCGTCGTAGTAGGCGGAAAGCTGCTCGTCGGTCGGCTCGGGAACGGAGACGGAAAGCGACGCCGGAGAAAGCTCGGCGAACTCGACCGTCCAGCGCGCGCTCGCCTCCCGCCACGCGAGGTCGACGTCGGACTCAAACACGGCGGGAACGTTGCCGAACGTGCGCATGAAGCGCGTCACCTTCCAGCTGTGGACGATCATCGTGCGCAGCACGTCTTCGGAAACGTCGTATTCGCGCCGAATCGCCGCGAGCGCGTCCGCGCCGAGCCCCTGCTCGGAAAGAAATCCGCTGAGTTCGTCCTGCGTCGGCTCCGGAATGCGGTAGGCCTCGGCGGTCTTCACGAGGAAAATGCGCTGCAGGAGCGCCGCCGTCGTCACGCGTCCGCCGCCAGAAAGCGCGACGCCGAGGCTGTAGGGCGCGGTTTCCTCGCGGTTGTTCAGGTTCACGCCCATCACGACGGAGGCGCGGCGGATGCCGAGCAGGTCCGCGGCGCTGCCCGAACCCGTGTAGAACACGAAGGAGACGACGATGAAGACGAGAAGCACGCCGAAAACCAGCCGGTGGTGCTTCGCCATGGAATTCTGGAAAAAGCCGATCATTGGAGGAGTAAGGGAAAGTTGGAATTTTCGCTGAAAAAAAAATCTGAAAAATCTTCCGCGGGAACGCGCGCGCTCGGGCGAAGGCGTTCCCGCGGAAATTTTTCACCGCTTCAGAATCTCTTCGAGCGCGGCGAGGAGCTTCGCGTTCTGCTTGGGCGTGCCGACCGTGACGCGCAGGCTTTCCGGCATGCCGTAGCCCTTCATCGGGCGAACGATCACGCCGCGCTTTTCGAGCTCGACGAAGACCGTTCCCGCGTTCGAGCCGACGTGCACGAGAATGAAGTTCGTCTGCGTCGGAACGTAGCTCAGCCCGAGCTTCTCGAAGCCCGCGTAAAGCGTCTTCACGCCCTCGGCGTTCCCGCGCAGCGTCTTTTCGACGAACTCCGCGTCGTCCAGCGCGGCGATCGCCGCCGCCTGCGCGGGCAGATTGACGTTGAAGGGCTGGCGCACGCGGTTCATCAGCCCGATCACTTCCGCCGAGCCGAACATGTAGCCGATGCGGAAGCCCGCGAGCCCGTAGAGCTTGGAAAACGTGCGCGTGCAGACGATCTTGCGCCCCGCCGCGATCATCGGACGGAAGTCCGGCACCTTGTCGGAAAATTCCGCGTAGGCTTCGTCCACGACGAGAATGACGTGTTCGGGCAGGCTTTCCGCGAACGCGAGAAGCTCGTCCGGTTCGCTCGCCGTGCCCTGCGGATTGTTCGGCTCGGTGATGATGACCATGCGCGTGCGCGCGTTCACCGCGGCGCGCATCGCCTTCAGGTCGGTGCGGTAGTTCGGCATCGGCACGGGAACGGCCTTCGCGCCCGCGAGCGTCGTCATGATCTTATAGACGACGAACGCCTGTTCGCCGTAAATCACTTCGCAGTCGGGATTCAGAAAAGTCTGTCCGAGAATCATCAGCGCCTCGTTCGAGCCGTTCCCGATGAAGAACTGCTCCGGCGCGAGGTTCCAGAACTTCGACAGGCGTTCCCGCAGGAGAATCGTGCCGCCGTCCGGATACATGTTGATTTCCGCGAGCGCGGCCCGAGCGGCGGCGACCGCCTTCGGCGAGGCGCCGAAAGGATTTTCGTTCGACGCCATCTTTTCGATGTCGCGCGGATCCAGTCCGAATTCGCGGGCGACGTATTCGATCGGCTTGCCGGGTTCATAAACCGGCATCTTCTGCACGACCGAGTTCGCAAGGTCTGTATAAGAAACTGACATGATTTTGGCGGAAGATTTTGCGCGTTCCCGCCGCCGAACGCAAAATCAAAAAACTTCCCCAAGAAAGACCGCGGCTTTCCCCGCCTCCTTCATCTTTTCTTCACCGGAAGTCATGGAAGCAAAAAGAAGTCTTTGTGGGAGAAGAGGCGTCCCGCCGCTTCGTCAACGGATAACGGATAGCGGACAACTGATAATTCTTACTTAGGTTTCTGAAACACGGATTGAACGGATAAAAACAGATATTTTTCCGTGTGCAAGTTCCTCTCAGCCCCGACGGGGCGAATTTGCTCAGCGTAGGGCTGCGCGAACTCGTTCGCGCAGCCCTACGAAAACCGTACAGGAAAAAAATGCGCTCTGCAGGAGCGCGATTGAAAATACACTGCACGACCGCGAAAGCGTTCCCGCAATCGCGTCCCTACAGGACGCGTGCGTTTTTTGTCCGTTTACGTAGGGTTGAAACCCTACGCTGAGCAATCGCGCCCCTTCGGGGCTCGCAGATTACGGATTCGTCGCAGGAACGCCCCGAAGGGGCGGAACAAACATAACCCCATGCGGCGGAACGCCGCTTAGGGAACGCTCCGCACATCGGCCGCGCCTGAAAGGCGCAACTTCCCCCTATCCATTATTCACTATTCATCGTTCCTCTCATCCCTCGTCTCTCCTCTTTTTTTCACAGGAAGGCATGGAAGCAAAAAGAAGTCCTTGAGGGAGAAGCGGCGTCCCGCCGCTTCCGCGTGAGGGACGTTTTTCTTTCAACGCGAAGAAAACCGCAAAG
>JBJEVP010000250.1:0-6431 GCA_051884475.1 Candidatus Spyradosoma sp. | reverse complement strand
GGGAACGATCAAGGTGGACGCGAAGAACGGCGCCCTCTCCTTCACCTTCCCGAAGAAGAAAAAGAAGCAGGACCTCCCCGCGAAATAAGCGGCGTTCCCGCTTCCTTAAAAAATAATCTCATGCCTGGGAGCGGAGCGCGGGAACGCTTTTGGAGAAGCGACTTGGCTCCACGCTTCGCTTGCCGGTCGCTTCCCCACATGACCGCGGAATCGAAGGCAGGAATGCTTTCGCCCCCGCGCCCCGAAGGGGCGAGATTGATTAGCGTAGGGCTGCGCGAACTCGTTCGCGCAGCCCTACGGAAACCGTACAAAAAAAAATGCGCTCTGCAGGAGCGCGAGAGCGTTCCTGCAATCGCGTCCCTACAGGACGCATTCGTTTTTTGTCCGTTTACGTAGGGTTGAAACCCTACGCTGGGCAATCGTCGCCCCTTCGGGGCTCGCAGATTGCGGATTCGGCACGAGAACGCCCCGGAGGGGCGGAACAAACATAACCCCATGCGCGCCGCGAAGCGCGCGCTTGGGGAAAGTCCGGCGCGTGTTCCTTTTGTGCCGCAACCCCAAGCGGCGTGCCGCCGCATGGGGTTATTCTTGTTCCGCATTTCATGCGGATCCGTCGCGCAAGCCGACGGAAGACAGCGCGAAAGTGCCCTATCCGCGGGAACGCTTTTGGGGAAGCGACATTCCTGTCGCTTTGCTGAACTCTTAAAAAGAAAATTTCCTTAAAAAAAACTTCAACAAGCGACTGGAAAGTCGCTTCCCCTAAAGGCCGCGGGGCTCGCAGATTGCGGATTCGGCACGAGAACGCCCCGGAGGGGCGGAACAAACATAACCCCATGCGCGCCGCGAAGCGCGCGCTTGGGGAAAGTCCGGCGCATCGACCGCGCCTGAAAGGCGCAACCGCCCGGAGCATCCGACGTCGCGCGGCGAGCCGTCCCCGCAATAGAAGTTGCGCCTTTCAGGCGCGTGTTCCTTTTGTGCCGCAGCCCCAAGCGGCGTGCCGCCGCATGGGGTTATTCTTGTTCCGCATTTCATGCGGATCCGTCGCGCAAGCCGGCGGAAGACAGGGCGAAAGAGCCCTATCCGCGAGAACGCTTTTGGAGACGCGGATCTCGACGGCTCCGCGAAAATTCCGCGTGCGCAAATTTTTGCCGCGGATGAGCGCAGATGCTTTCGCGGGAACGCTTCCCCGCGAAACTACTTCCCGGCGAGGACGGCGGCAAGGTCGCGCCAGTGCGCGTCGAAGACGGAGGGATCGTAGCGGCGCCCGCCCAGCGCGAGCATCGCGTCGAGCTGCGCGGGAATCTCCGCCGCCTCGCGCACGAACTTCACGTAGTCCAGGCGCCGCAGCCAAAGCGACCACACGCCCTCGACCTTCCCGCTCGAATTGTTCAGCGCGATGCAGGGCGTTCCCGTGATCGCCGCGAAAATCATGCCGTGCAGCCGGTCCGTGATCACCAGCCGCGCGCGCCTGAACTCGTCGAACTTGCGCTCCACCTCGAATTCCCGCACCTCCGCGGGAACGCCGTAGGGCACGACCGTGTCCGTGCGCGACGCGCGCTCGCCGCGTTCCCGCAGCCGCGCCTCCAGCTCCGCGACCGCCGCGTCCGGGAGCACCTTTTCCTTGTCCGCGCGGAAACACAGAAGCACGCCCGCGCGCTCGAACTTCGGCGCCGAGCGGTCGAGCGAAAGCACGATGTCGGGCGCGCCGTGCGCCCGCGGGAAATCTTCGCCGAGAATTTCTTTTTTCAGAAAATCAATGGACTTGTCGCGGATGAACACGTGCAGATCCGGATGCGCGCGATACGCCGCCCGCGTCTCCGCGAGCTCGCGCTCCCACTCACCCTTCCGCTCGAAAAAGATCGTCTGCGGGAACACCGTCACGCGCCGCCGCGGGAACGCCGCGAGAATGCGCCGATACGCCCGCTCCGCCGACAGCCAGAGATTGCCGAGATTCCCGCCGCCGACGATCGTCAGCACCGCGTTCCCGCTCAGCGCGCGGAAGTCCTTCTCCGCCGCGGGGAAAACCGAATCGACGACCTCGACGACGTTGCGCTCCGGGAAATGTTTTTTGAAGAATTCCCGCTCGGCGAGCACGATCGCATGATCGCCGATGTTCCCGTGCTCGGGCGTTCCGAAAATCACGATGTTCCCGCGTTCCCGCGTCGCCTCGAGATAGCGCGCGATCCGCCGCCCGCGCACGCGCAGCGCATAACGCGCCGCCACGCCGCGCGGGAACGCCGTCAGCCGCAGGAACATCTTCCGAAGCAGATTTTTCATTTGGAAAAAATCCGCTTCAGTCCGCTCCCAAGTCTTGCCGCCGCGCGCCCCGCGAAAATCCGAGGACGAGACCAGACCAGTCCGTGCATGAATTTTTCAAACGCCGTGTATTCGCGGTTGTTTTCGCGCAGCTTTTGAGAAAGAAACGCTTTCATGCGCGGATTAAGCCATTCGCTTCCGTCCGCGCAGACGCGGTTTCGGATTCGCGAATAGAAAATCGAATCCAAATCCGGGATCAGTCCGAGCGTCAAAAACGCATGTCCGTTGAAGCAGTGCGATTCCATGCAACGCTTCCCGACGGGAATGCGCTTTATCGGCTTGTCGATGTTTTCAAAAAGATTTTGCCGATAAAAACTGCAATAGCATTGACCAAAGGAACCGGAACCCAAATCCAAGACGCCCGACCACGCTCCCGCGTAGCAGAATTCTTTTCGCTTCTGCCCCCAAATGCTCAGTTTGTAGTCGAACATGTCGGAGAGGAATTTTTCGCCCCAAAAGCGGCGATAGGTTTCCCGAGTCGGGAATTGTTTCGAGAGAATCGGGCGTTCGTAGCGCGTGTTGTCGCGCGCGACCGTGATGTGGCACGGCGCGCCGAGGCGCTCGATCGCGACCTGCTTCAGCTCGTCCGCCAAGGGAACGGCTTCGTCGCTCGGCGTGAGTTCAAGTGAAACGGAGCATCCGGCGTCGCGCATTTTTTTGATGTTCCCGAAAAACAGATCCAAAAGATTCTTTTTCTTCAGCTCCAAATAATGGTAGGAAAATTTGAAGCAAAGGCGCTCGCACATCTCGCGCGGAAACTTGGCGATTTCGTCGAAACGTTTGGAAACGGTTCCGTTCGTGATCACCATGATGTAGTGCCCCTGTTCGAGAATCGCGCGCAGATAATCCGTCATCTGCGGCGGGAGCAGAGTTTCGCCGCCGCCGCACATGTTGAAATGGCAGACGCCGCCGAGGCGTTCCTGCGAAACCGCCTTGCCCACATGCTCCGGAGAATATTTGAACTCCGGCAGTTTCTCCGAAAATTTTCTCGACTGCGTGATGTAGCAGTAATGGCAACGCAGCGTGCACGTAAGAACCGGCACGAACGTTTCGATGAACATTTTGATTTTAGGTACTTTGATTTCTTCGTTCATATTTTCAGTCTTCAAAAAAAGTGAATTCGTAGCCGTGCTCCCGAAGCCATTGAAAGCTCTCGTCCATCACGAAACGGACTCGGCGTCCCATCGCCCATTCGTGCGTGAAGACGACGATGCGTTCCCGGTCTCGGAGTTTCGCCATCGCCCACCACGGCAGACAGATTCTTTCGAAGCGGGCGTCGGTGCGCGCATACCCCCCCCCCGTTTGGTCGTGCGGGAACGCGAGTTCGCCCCGCGCCCACAGTTCCGCGCTCGCGGCGGCGTCCAGCGCGTAGGCCTTTCTTCCCGGCGTGTCCGGACCGAACAGCCGGCGCGTTCCCGCGGCGAAAATCGCGGGCATCCACTCGTCCTTCGCGAAAAAATAATCGAGGCGCAGCGCGGTCGTGCGCGCGTCCGTTCCCGCGAAGGCGTCGATCGCGGCGTTCGTCTTCGCGAAATTTTCCGCGAACTCTTCGGCAGACTGCGCGCGCGTTTTTTCGATTCCGGAAAAGGACGCGTGAAAGCCGAATTTCAGCCACGAAGACGCGGCGGCGAATTCGTGTTTGAATTTTTCGGGAACGTCGCTCAGCGAAAAATTTTCGGTTTCACCGAACACGTAGCAGGTGAACTTCGCGCCGTACGCTTCGTGCCACGCTTTCAGGCGGGCGAAAAACGGATCGTCGAAAACGCTTTTCGTTTCCTGAGCGCTCAGCCTCGCGAGCGCCTGCCAGCAGTCGTCGATGCTGACGTGAACGTATTTTCTTTCCGCCGCGCATTCCGGCGGCAGGCTTCGGAGCGCGACGACCGTTCCCGTCGTTCCCGCGACGAGGCAGAAACACAGAAAGGCGAGAAGAATTTTGCGGAAACGGCTCATGACTTTCTGAAGAATTTTTCGTTCAGGAAATTTCGCAGGAGCTTCCGCTCTTCGGCGGAGAAGCAGAAGAACCACGTTCCCGCGGCGACGAGCGCCGTCGAGCAGAGCGCGGAGGCGCACAGCGCGGGCAGCGAGGGCGGGAACGCTCCCGCGAGCGCACAGGTCGGGAGAAGCGAGAACGCGCCGAGCGCGCACACGCGCAGAAGCACGTCGGAGGCGTACGCGCGCACGCGGAGGCGGGCGTTTCTGCGGCTCGTCCAGAGGCGCACGGGAACCATCAGCAGCGTGATTCCGAGCCGCGAGGCGATGACCCACTCGGGCGCGAGACCGCACCAGAGCAGCAGCACGGCGACGGGAACGTTCGCGAGAAACATCAGCCCGATGATCACCTGATATTCGCGGATTCTCCCGCTCGCGGAAACGAGCGTGAACAAAGGCGCGCTCAGCGTGTCCGTGAGGCAATAAAGCAGTGTGAGGCGGACGAACGCCGCGGCGTGTTCGGGAACGACGCCGAGCCAGAGCGAAAGCACGAAGTCCGCGTTGGGGAAAATCGGCGCGACGAGCAGGAGCACGAGCGCGAAGGAGATTTTGGACGCGCGGAAGACGAGCTTCGAGGTCGCTTCGGAATTTTCCGCGGCGAAATTTTTGACGATCTGCGGGTTGAACGCCGTCTGAAAATTGGAGGCGAACTGATAGACCGCCGCGCTGACCTGATTGGCGATGCCCATCGCGGCGTTCACGGCGACGCCGCAGAAAATGTTCACCACCATGTTCAGCCCCTGCGTGTTGCCGAGATAGGAAACGCCGCCGAACAGATTCCACCCGGAAAACGAGACGAGCTCGCGGAAGAGTTTTTTGTCGCGGAAGGGGCGATAGATCGCCGTCCGCGGGAACGCGCGGCGGCAGTACGCGACGTGGACGATCTGCATCAGCACGCCCACGGCGAAGGTCAGCGCGGCGTAGAGCACGAGCTTGTCCGCGTTCCCGATCACGAGCAGATAGACGATGCCGAGCCGCAGAAACGTCGTCGCGATGCTCGCCCAGGCGTAAAACGTCATGCGCTCGTAGGCGATGATCGTCGCGTTGTAGGGCACGAGCATGATGCCCAGAAGCGTGCTCGCGACCGAGAACTGATAGACCCAGTTCGCCGCCGCCATGCGCTCCGCGGGAATGTTCAGCTGCGCGTTCAGAAACCACAGCCCGAGCGTTTCCGCGAGCAGGAGCACCGCGCCCGCGATGGCGAAATGCACGCTCATCGACATTGAGAACACGCGCCCGACCTGCGCGAAGTCTCTGCGCCCGAGCTCGAAGTTGAGAAAGCGCTGCGTCGCCGAGGACATCGCCGCGTTGAGGAAGGAAAAGAGCACGACCACGCCGCCGACGACATTGTAGATGCCGAAGTCCTCGACGCCGAGCGTCTGCAGCACGACGCGCGAAGTGAACAGCGACACGATCATCGAAACGCCCATGCGCACGTAGAGCGCGAGCGTGTTCTTGGCGATGCGGCGGTTGTCGGAGGAAATCATTTCAGGCGGGTTCCGAAGATTTCAGCGGGCTTTCGGGGAAGCGACATTCCTGTCGCTTGGCGAAATCCCTCCGAAAGAAATTTCTTTGAAGAAGGTTTCCGAAAAGCGACTGGTAAGCGAAGCGTGGAGCCAAGTCGCTTCCCCGGAAGGGAGACGTTTTTGGGGGCGAAGACATTCCTGTCTTCGTTCCCGCGGCGGGCGGTTCCCGAAGGACGAAATTTCGCCGCGCGGCGTCCGCGCGTTTCGGCGACGAAGACGTGGACGTCTTCGCCCCCATGACGCGCGGTTCGCGGGAACGCTTTCGGGGAAGCGACATTCCTGTCGCTTGGCGAAGTCCCTCCGAAAGAAATTTCTTTGAAGAAGGTTTCCGAAAAGCGACTGGTAAGCGAAGCGTGGAGCCAAGTCGCTTCCCCGGAAGGGAGACGTTTTTGGGGGCGAAGACATTCCTGTCTTCGTTCCCGCGGCGGGCGGTTCCCGAAGGACGAAATTTCGCCGCGCGATTCGCGGGAACGCTTTTGGGGAAGCGACATTCCTGTCGCTTGGCGAAATCCCTCCGAAAGAAATTTCTTTGAAAGAGTTTTCCCAAAAGCGACTGGAAAGTCGCTTCCCCGGAAGCGCGTTTTCGTTCATCGGAAAAAC
>JBJEVP010000249.1:0-1686 GCA_051884475.1 Candidatus Spyradosoma sp. | reverse complement strand
GTTTTTGCGCGCTCGTTTCTGGCGCAGCGTTTGGCGGGAACGGCGTCTGCGGCTGAAGGTCGGGTTTCATTTCGAAGCGCTCCTTTCTCCAAATCTCCTCGGGAACGCCAAGGATTCCGTGCTCGGAACGCTTTTTTCTATGAAATTTTGAACATGCATGTTAAAATTTTCATAAAAATGATGAAGGATCGGACATTGAAAGAGGCGCTCGTGCGGGCGTCGCAGGCGTTCAAAGTGATTTTGCTGACCGGAATGCGGCAGGTCGGGAAGACGACGCTGCTTCGCTCGCTTGCTTCGTCGGAGCGAGGCTACGTCACTCTCGACGACGGCGACGAACTGCGCCTCGCGCGCGAGGATCCGAAGCTGTTTTTCCAATTGCACCGCCCGCCTCTGATCATCGACGAGGTGCAGTATGCGCCGGAGCTTTTCCCGCACATCAAAATGCAGGTCGACGCTTCCGACGCCCGCGGGCAGGTCTGGCTCACCGGTTCGCAGCAGTTTCAGATGATGCGCAACGTCACGGAAAGTCTCGCCGGACGCGTCGCGATTTTTGATCTGATGGGGCTTTCGCTCGACGAGCGTCGCGGACTCGGCTCGACGCAGCGCCCGTTCGTTCCCGCGCCGGAGTTTCGCACGGACAAGCCGGCGGCGGGTGTCGACGAAGTTTTCGAGTGGATCTGGCGCGGCGCCTTCCCGGACTCCGCGCTCGACGCGCCCGAGCATTGGGAAGCGTTTTACCGCAGCTATCTGCGCACCTACGTCGAACGGGATCTGCGTCAGCTCGCGCAGATCGGAGACGAAGCGGCGTTTCTGAACTTTCTCAAAATCGTCGCCGCGCGGACCGGGCAGGAGCTGAATCTTTCGGAAATCGCCCGCGACGCGGAGATCGCGCACGCGACCGCGAAGCGCTGGCTGTCCGTGCTCGTCGCCTCGGGCGTGGTCTTCCTGCTCCCGCCGTATTTTTCGAATCTCTCCAAACGGCTCGTCAAATCGCCGAAAATCTATTTTTCCGACACGGGGCTCTGCGCGTATCTCACGGCGTGGACGACTCCGCGGACTCTCGCCGCCGGAGCGATGAGCGGGGCGTTTTTCGAAACGTTCGTCGTCACGGAAATCTTCAAGTCGCATCTGCACAACGGCCGCGTTCCATCGCTGTATTTTCTGCGCGACAGCAACCGCGTCGAGATCGACCTGCTGCTTGAACGCGACGGCGTCCTGCACCCGATTGAAATCAAAAAGACGGCGGCGCCGACCAAGGCGATGACCAAAAACTTCGAGCGTTTCCGCGCTTCCGGGCTGAAAAATCTGGGCTACGGCGCCGTGGTCTGCATGACGGACGCCGTGCGTCCGCTGAGCGAAACCGCCGCCGCCGTGCCGGTCTGGGCGCTTTGACGGCGTTCCCGCGAAGAGCCTCGGGGCGGGAGAATCTCCCGCAGAACTCGCGGAGGCGATTTCCTTTTTTGCCGCAGATGGCACAGATGAGCGCAGATGTTTTTCCGCGGCGGGTTCATCCGTGTTCATCTGCGTAATCTGCGGCTGAAATTCGGGATTCATCGGGAGGCGGTGTTGATGAAGCGTTTGATTCGGGCGCGGGGCTCGCCGAAGTTGACGAGCAGGCACAGCGGAAGCCGCGTCGCCTTCAGGTAATTGAGCACCTGCGATTCTTCCGCGCCGGAAAGCTTCTGC
>JBJEVP010000248.1:0-1698 GCA_051884475.1 Candidatus Spyradosoma sp. | reverse complement strand
CCATCTGCTCGGTCGAAAGCTGTTCGCCCTCCATGATGAGTTTGAGAACTTTGTTGTTCATGATCGTTGCGGGAGAATCTATCGTTTTCGCGGGAACGCGCAAAAGAAAAAATCCGCCGCGCTTTCGCGTCGACGGATTTTTCGCGGGAAGACGTGAAAAGGCGATTACGCTTTTTCGACGAGACCGGCCTTGAGCGCCTTGACGGAAACCCAGAGACGCTTGATGCTGCCGTTCGGGAGCTTCACGCGGATGCGTTGAAGATTCGGCTTGAACGTGCGCTTCGTCTGTTTGACGAGCTGGAGCCCGATGCCGCCGCTCTTCTTGCTCTGACCTTTGTGAACGATGCTGCGTCCCTTGGTCGGACGCTTGCCTGTGATTGCGCAAACTCGTGACATGATGTTTTCTGGTTTGAAAGGTTGTACTTTTTAAAAATGAGGCTCGACTATCGCGGGAAATCGGCGGCTTGGCAAGCTCTTTTTTCGCGGAACCGAAAAAAACGCGTTTCCGCGCCGAAAAAATGTTTGACGCGCGGAGGCGAAAAAGCCATGCTTTCCTTTCACATTTTCCAATTCGAACCATTTTCAACAGAAACAAGTCAAACCAATGCCCGTAGAAATCAAGATTCGTAAAGGCGAAAGCATGGACAAAGCGCTTCGCCGCATGAAGAAGAAGCTCGACCGCGAAAACATCATCCGTGACGTCCGCGCCAAGCGCTACTTCGAAAAGCCGTGCGAAGAACGCCGCCGCAAGAAAAAAGCCCAGGCGTTCAGCAACATGCTCCGCCAGCGCTACGAAAACATGTAATTCACCGACAACGCAAGGAGACTGTAAACCATGTCGCAACACGCCAGCTTCAAAAGCGCCGCCGCCGGTTCCTCGAACCGCACCGTGCTCAAACGTTTCGAACGCGTCGATCTGCTCAAGAAACGCGGTCAGTGGTCCGACAAGCGCACGCGCTTGACGAACCTCCCGAAAACCCGCCCGGAAGAATAATCCGCCGCTCCGGTTTTCCGAAAATCCCGTTCCCGCCTTCGCGGAACGGGATTTTTTCGCGCCCGACGCGCGGGAACGCCGCCCGAATCCGAGGCGTCCGGCTTACTCCAAAATCTCGTAGTTCCCGTTTTCCAAGTCTTGCTTCAGCATTCCCAAATGCTTTTTCAGCGCGTTCTTGAAAACGGGATTTTTCAGCGTGACATTCTTTCCGACGGCGTCGTTTTTGCTTCGGAAAAACAGGAGCAGCAGATCGTCGTCCGAAGTCTGTGCGAGATAGACGACGCGACGCGCCCCTCCGGGCGCGGTGCCGTAAACCTTCACGAGGCGAGTCTCCGGAGGAAGGCCTTCTCCGCGAATGAAGACGGCGTGCGCGCTCTTAGCCGTCCGCCCCAGGACGGCTTCGTCGTCCGCGGTGAGCCCGGCGCGTCCGAATTCCGTCTTCAGAATGGAGCGAGCGATGACGATGGCCATATCACTTGCGCGGACGCGACTTCAACTCTTTCCAAAGAGCGCCGATTTCGTTCACGGACTGCTGCGTTTCTTCGTCGAGGCGAACGTATTCCGCCGCGGGCTCGCCCGCGGAAATCTCGAACGGAATCCGACGGGAATTCACGATTTTTTTCAGATAAACGCGAACCGCAGACGAAATGTCCAGACCGAGATCGTCAAGAACGGCCGCCGCTTCGTCGCGCAAATCTCGCGAC
>JBJEVP010000247.1:0-1701 GCA_051884475.1 Candidatus Spyradosoma sp. | reverse complement strand
ACCGTCGAGCTTCAGGAAATAAAAAAGCCGTCGGCACGAGGAACTGAATCCATAAATGCGGACAATGGGAAAACCCAAGGCACCCCGCCCACTACCGACGGCAAGGAAAAGGTCGCACAGGAGGCGGAGAAAGTCAACGCCTATCTGGAGAGCCGCAGAAAGTATTCGCTTCCCGGATACGAGGCGGAGCAGAGCGGGCTTGCGCGGAAGTATTCGATCGACGCGGGAACGGCAAGTTTAGTGGGATTGCACGAGATTTCGGAGGAGAAGCTGCGCAAGGCGATCGCGCTCGGCGGGCTGGCGAATCCCTCGCTCGGCGTCGTGGATCTGAACGCGCGCGCGGGAACGGGCTTCGGCGAGATCACGCTGATCGCGCCTCGGACGCTCATCGACAAGCGGACCGGGCGCAACGCGGGAACGTATGCCGGCGACGCGTGGACGCCGACGGTGCCGCAGGTGAACTTGATCGGCGACAGGAAGGTTTTCGAGCGCGCGAGAGCCTACGTGAAGACCGTCGCGGAGAATCCGCAGATCGCCTCGGCGATCGCGAACGACCTGATGCACGAGCTGCTGAACGGCGAATACGGGAACGACTTTTTCGCCTACGTCTTTCTGCGGGAACGCGGGATCGACGTGCCGGAGCTCGGCGCGAAGACCGTCTATCCGAAGGGAACTGTCGAGCGCGTCGCCGAAATCCTCGGGAGCCGGACGTTCGACGTTCTCGAGGTGAAGACGGACGCGCAGCGCAGGGCGCTCACGGAGCTTTACTTCGAGCTGGAACCGGGGGCGGCGGCTCCCGATGTCGCGCGCGCCTACCTTCGCGAGGACGGAACGCTGAGAGACTATGCGCTGCGGCGAATGCTGCTCGACGTCTACGACGATTCGCGGGCTGTCGAAGGAACGGACGTCAAGCGGACGCTGATGAACGTTCTCGCGATTCTGCGGGAACGCGGACTGGGGCGCGAATACGATGCGTGGAAGCGCGAAAAGCTGCTCGGCTTCGGCGCGAAGGAGAAGATTTACCTCGGCAGGACGGACGCCGGGAACAAACGCTGGGCGGACGCGACGCTCGGCAACATCTCGAAGGCGATGAACGGCGAGGAGCGGCGCGGCGTCGATTCCGTGATGGGCATGAAAAAGCTCGTGGTCGCGGCGATGCCGCAGTTTTCGAAGCTCGAACAGATCCGGAAGAACAAGGAGCTCTTGGACGGGAGCGACCCGAACGAAATTCTCGACAAGGCGGGCGAGCTCTACTTCGAAGTGTTCGGCGCGCTCGAATCGCTTGCGGAAGAACACGAGAGCAGCTTCGCTTCGGACTCCGCCGAAAGCGCGCTCGTGGACGCGTTCGGCACGGACGATCCGGGGACGGCGCTCGACTACGTCGAATACGACGGGATTTACGACGTTCCCGAGGAAATCAAGGCGAAGGCGAACGAGCTTTTCGGGCTGCTGCAGCGCGTTCCCGTGAAGTATTTCGAGACGAAGTTCCGGCGCCCGGTGGGGCTCGGCGAGTTCCGGGCGGCGGTCGTTCCCGCGGGAACGGACGCGGCTGTCGTGAGCGCGCTGAAAGAAGCCGGCGTGAGCGTGACGGAATACTCCGCAGACGACGCGGAAGACCGCGCGGCGAAGGTGCGCGGCGTCGCCGCGAAGGCGTCGGACGTGCGGTTTTCGCTGGCGATGGAAGAGAGCGCGGACGCGGAC
>JBJEVP010000246.1:0-1706 GCA_051884475.1 Candidatus Spyradosoma sp. | reverse complement strand
TTTTCCGACGCCTACTGCCGCGAGCTGAAGAAGGGCGTGACGGCTAAGCAGGTCAAGTCGATGAAGAATCCCGTCCTGCGCGACATGGCGGAACGGATGCTCGCGAAGAAATACCAGGACAAGCTCCGCCGCCGCGCGCGCAAGTATCGGCCGTATTATCCCGTGGACGCGCTGGCGAAGGAGCTCCGGACGGGTTTCTACAGCCGCTACGAGAACCCGACGGGAATCTACTTCAAGGCGGGCGAGACGGCGGTGCTCTTCGTCGGCGAAATTCCCAAGAAGGAGACGATTTCGCTCAAGGTGCACTGTTTCGACCAGGAAGGCTACGGCGACGAGAAGGTCTATCCGCTCGAAAAGGGCGTGAACGTCGTTCCCGTGGAGATCAACGGGCTCGCGTATATCCAGTATTTCACGACGAACGAGGACGCCAGGCCCGTCAACGTCAACATCGCGACCGGGCACGCGAACGGCGTCTTTTCCAACGCGACGCACACGAACGAGGATTGGGCGAAGATGCTCGACGGCGTCGCGGGCGACTGCATCGACATCGTCGGCAAATACGTCCACCTGATCTACTGCGCGGAAACGATGAAGCAGATCTGCCCCAAGGACGGGCTGAAGCTCATCAACACCTACGACGAGCTGATCCGCTGCCAGCAGGAAGACATCATGGGGCTGCAGCAGTTCAAGCGCAAACGCCCCAACCACATGCTCGGCCGCACGATGTGGAAAGGCTACATGCACGCGGACGGCATGGGCGCCGCCTTCAACGACAACACGATGGACTCGATCGCCGATCCCGCCAAGGTCGAGGCGCAGGCGTGGGGCATCTCGCACGAGTTCGGGCACGTCAACCAGACGCGGCCGCTCATGATGTGGGTCTGCACGACCGAGGTGACGAACAACATCTATTCCTGCTGGGCGAACTTCAAGATGACGCCCGAGACCACGCGCCTCGAGCACGAACGCTGCCAGTCGCGCGACGGCGACGGTCCCGTCATCGGGGGGCGGCTCAACAGTTTTCTCAACTCCGCGATAGTTCACGGCGAACCGTGGCTCTGTCAGAAAGGGCCGGACAAAATGGAGGACTACGAAAGCGGCGGCGACCACTTCGTCAAGGTCGCTCCGCTGTGGCAGCTGCAGCTCTACATGAACGCCGCCGAGCGCGGTCCTAAGGATTTTTATCCGCAGCTTTTCGAGATCGCCCGCACGGACGAAGTGCCGAAGACCAAGGACGGCAAGACGGACAACGGCGCGATCCAGGTCCGCTTCATGAAGAACGCCTGCGAAATCGCGAAGCAGAATCTTATGCCTTTCTTCGAGGCTGCTGGAATGCTCAAGCCCATCGACCGCGACCTCGAGGACTACACGCCCGCGCACCTCAAGATCACGGAGGCGGACTGCAAGAAGCTCAAGAAGTTCGGCGAAAAATTCCCCGCTCCCGCGAGCCCCGTCATCTACTACATTTCCTCCACGAATTACGAAATCTTCAAAAAAGGTCTGCCCGTGAAGGGTTCCCGAGGCGCGGGCGTCGAGCCCTCCGCCGACGGTCGCCGCCTCACGTTCTCGCACAAAAAATGGAAGAACGTCGTCGCGTTCGAGACCTACGCGGGCGACAAGCTCGTGCGCGTCTCGATGAGCGGGCTGGACTCGAAGGACAATTCCTCGACGCTCGTCATCTACCCCGAAGGCGCGACGCGCGTCGA
>JBJEVP010000245.1:0-1708 GCA_051884475.1 Candidatus Spyradosoma sp. | reverse complement strand
TTTTTTTCATCTTCACCATGCGTTCCGATCTGAAACCGAAACTGCTGACCGTATTGCAGGAAGGCTACGGGAAAAAGGATTTCAAGTCCGACCTCATCGCCGGCGTCATCGTCGGCGTCATCGCGCTGCCGCTGGCGATCGCGTTCGCCGTCGCCTCGGGCGTCGCTCCCGAAAAGGGGCTATACACGGCGATCGTCGCGGGCTTCGCGATCGCGATTTTCGGCGGCAGCCGCACGCAGGTCTGCGGGCCGACGGGCGCGTTCATCCCGATCATCTACGCGATCGTGGCGCAGTACGGGCTGAGCGGGCTCGCGTTCGCGACGGTGATGGCGGGCGTGATCCTCGTCGCCATGGGGCTGGCGAAGATGGGCGCGCTGCTCAAGTTCATTTCCTATCCGGTCATCGTCGGCTTCACGGCGGGCATCGCGGTGACGATTTTTTCGACGCAGATTCCGGACCTGTTCGGGCTGACGTTCCCGGAGGGCGTGAAGGTGCCGGGCGACTTCGTCGGCAAGTGGTCGCTCTACATCCAGCATTTCGGCACGGCGAACTGGCGCACGGTGCTCGTCTCCGCGGTCGCGACGGCGGCGGTGTTCATCTGGCCGCGCTTCACGTCGAAGATTCCGGGAGCGCTTTTCGTCATCGTGGCGGCGACGCTCGCGGTGCTCGGGCTCGGCTGGGGCGCGGGAGCGGAAAACCCGGACGGCGTCGTCACCATCGGCAGCAAATTCTTCTCGGACAAGCCGTTCCCGTCGGGCGTCCCGACGCCGGACTTCAGCATCTTCGCCGATCTGAATTTTGAAAAGATGCGCGAGCTGATCGCTCCCGCGTTTCTGATCGCGCTCCTGGGCTCGATCGAATCGCTGCTCTCGGCGGTCGTCGCCGACGGCATGACGGGGCGCCGCCACCGCCCGAACGCGGAGCTCGTCGCGCAGGGCATCGGCAACATTCTTTCGCCGATCTTCGGCGGCATTCCCGCGACGGGCGCGATCGCGCGCACGGCGGCGAACATCAAGAACGGCGGCCGCACGCCGATTTCCGCGCTCGTCCACGCGGGCGTGCTGCTCGCGATTCTGCTCTGCCTCGGGCAGTTCATCGTCTACGTGCCGATGTGCGCGCTGGGCGCGGTGCTCGTGCTCGTCTCCTACACGATGAGCGGCTGGCGCTCGTTCTACGGGCTGCTGCGCACCTCGCCGAAGAGCGACATCATCGTGCTGCTGCTGACGTTCCTGCTCACGGTCTTCGTCGATCTTTCCGTCGCGATCGAGGTCGGCGTCGTGCTCTCGGCGTTCCTGTTCCTGAAGCGCGAATCGGAGACGGCGGAATTCCACGTGTTCTCGCGCAGAGAGCTGGGCGAAAACGAGTTCGACCCGCACGGCACGCTCGCGGCGTGGCGCGAAAAGCTGCCCGACGACGTCGAGGTCTTCGAGGTCTTCGGCTCGCTCTTCTTCGGCGCGGTCGATCAGTTCCGCGAAAACTTCAAGCGCGTCGGCCGCAAGCCCAAGGTGTTCATTCTCGATCTGAGCAACCTCATCTCCATCGACGCGACGGGCATTCACGCCATCGCGGAAACGCACCTGGACATGAAGGCTGACGGCACCGCGCTCGTCATCGCCGGGCTGCACCCGCAGCCGAAAAAGGCGATCGAGCATTCCGACCTCGAAATCGGCGCGGAAAACATCTGCCGCGACATGCAGTCCGCGATCGA
>JBJEVP010000244.1:0-6550 GCA_051884475.1 Candidatus Spyradosoma sp. | reverse complement strand
TGCGCGCAAGCATACGCCCCCGCGCCCCTTCCCGCGACGAAAAAAAGCGGCGCGGGCGCGATTACGGACGACGAGCGGAGAGTGTCCGGAAAAGTTTTTTGCCCGGACGAAAAAATTCTGAGAAAGGCCTTTCCGGCGATTTCCGGTTTTCGGATCCCGTCCGATTCCCGTTCCTTCAAATTAGAACAATCTTGCCAGCATTCCCCCTCATCTGATTTGATTTTACTCTTTACTGCAGTTCAATGGACAAGAAAAGCACAGTCATCGGAATTCTGCTGATAGGGCTCGCGGTGGGGCTGATGTTCTTCAACGCGAAGAACGCGGCGGAACAGCCCGTTCCCGTTCCCGCGGAGACGACGGTCCGGACGGCGGCGCTCGCGCCCGTTCAGCCCGCTCCCGCGCCCGCGAAGGCGCCCGAGGCGTTTTCCGGAGAAAAGAAGATTTGGACGCTCGAAAACGACAGAATCGCGCTTCGCCTGAGTTCTTTCGGCGGAGGAATCGAGAGCGTCGAACTCAAGGACTTCGAAAAGACGCGCGAAGACGATTCGCCCGTCGTGTTCAACGACGGTTCGAGCGTTCCCGCGCTGACGCTGGCCTCCGCTCCCGCGACGCTCGGCGGAAAGCCCGAGCCCTGGGCCGTCGCCTTCGCGCTCGAAAGCGACGTGACGGACGAGGCCGCGAAGACGCGCACCGTGACGCTCGTCGGCTCGGACGCCGTCCGCACCGTGCGCCGCGTCTATGCGCTTTCGCTCGACGGCGAAGGCGAGGGCGCCGCCGATCCCTATTTCGTCAGACATTCCGTCGAGATCGTTCCCGCCGCCGGCGTTTCCGCCGTTCCCGCGGGCGATCTCTACGTCTCGACGGGAATGCTTCCGCCCACCAACGGCGACAAGGCGAACGTCTTTCTCAACGCCTCGTGGTACGACGGCGACGACTACGACAAAATCGGCACGAGCCACTTCGTGTCGAGCGGCGGGTTCTTCGGGCTCGGTTCGCACACCGCGCAGCCGTCCTACGTCGCTCCCGCGGACAAGGACGCGCCGTTCCGCTGGATCGCGACCACGAATCAGTATTTCGCGAACATCGTCGCGTTCCCGCAGAGCGACGTGCGTTCGCTCATCCGCGAAGTCGCGGTGTTCCCGGAAAAAATCGTTCCCGAGGAGGGCGCGGACAACGCGACCGACCTTTCCGTAGTCGCCTACGCGCGCATCGCGCTTCCCGCGCTCCGTTCGCTGAAGCTCGAAGCGCCGCTCTACGTCGGGCCCAAGGAATACACGCGCCTCGCCGAGCTCAAGGCCGTTCCCGTTTCCGAAAAGTCCAACGACAGGATTTTCGCCGACGCGGACGAAGTCGTGCAGTTCACCAATCTCTTCGGCTTCATCAGCATCGACTGGCTGTGCAAGATTCTCGTCGCCGTGATGAACTGGATTCACGACACGCTGATTCCCGACGGCGCCTGGGCCTGGGGCTGGGCGATCGTCGCGATGACGTTCATCGTCAAGGCGATCACGTGGCCGCTCACGATGGCGCAGCAGCGCTCCGCCAGGCGCATGCAGAAGTTCCAGAAGCCGCTTCAGGACATCCGCGAAAAATACAAGGACAACCCGCAGAAAATGCAGCAGGAGACGATGAAGCTCTACCGCGAGCACCGCATCAATCCGCTCGCCGGCTGCTTCCCCGTGCTGATTCAGATCCCGATCTTCTTCGCGATGTACTGCACGTTCCAGACCTGCGCCGAGCTCCGCCTGCAGCCCTTCCTCTGGGTGCCCGACCTTTCGATGCCCGACGTGATTCCCGGACTCGAGGACGTCCGCATTCCGCTCATCGACGCGCAGATTCACGTTCTCCCGATTCTCATGGGCGCGACCATGTTCCTGAACATGAAGATGACGCCGATGCCCAACGCGCAGCCCGGCCAGAAGAACATGTTCTACGCGATGATGGCGATTTTCCCCATCATCTGCTATTCGATGCCTTCCGCGCTCACCCTTTACTGGACGCTTCAGAACCTGCTCACCATGGTGCAGTCCTGGATCGTGCGCCGTTCCCGCGACGTCGAGGACGGAAAGAAATCCGGCGGAAACTCCGTCGAAATCATTCCGCCCGTCAAGCGAAAGGGGCACGGAAAAGGCAGAGTCTTCGCCGGCGGCAAATGAGCCGTATCAAGAATTTTTTCGGACCGTGTTCATCGACGAAACAAAAGTTTACCTGCGCGCCGGAAACGGCGGGAACGGCTGTCTGAGCTTCCGACGCGAGAAATATCTGCCCAAGGGCGGACCCGACGGCGGCGACGGCGGAACCGGCGGCGACGTCGTGCTCCTCTGCGACGAGAACGAGGGCGACCTGCGCCGCTACGCGTTCCAGCCGCACTGGAACGCCAAGAACGGCCAGCCTGGAGCCGGACGCAACCGCCACGGCTGCGACGGCGCGGACGTCGTTCTGCCCGTGCCGCCGGGAACGCAGGTCTTCGAGACGGAGAGCGGACTGCTCGTCGCCGAACTGCTCGACCACGGCGAGCGCGTCGTGTTGCTCAAGGGCGGGCGCGGCGGTCTCGGAAACAATCAGTTCAAGACTTCCACCAATCAGGCTCCGCGAAAGACGACTCCCGGAAAGGAAGGCGGACGCGGAGACTTCACTTTCGTCCTGAAGACCATCGCGGACGTCGGGCTCGTCGGCTTTCCCAACGCGGGAAAATCCTCGCTCACGAACGCGTTCACGAACGCGCGTCCGAAATGCGCGCCGTATCCGTTCACGACCAAAAATCCGAGCGTCGGCATCATCGAATACGACGATTTCAGGCGCGTCTCCCTCGCCGACATTCCCGGACTCATCGAGGGCGCGAGCGAGAACCGCGGGCTCGGACACCGTTTTCTCAAGCACGTGGAACGCTGCCGCCTCCTGCTTTTCATCATCGACATGGCGGGAACGGACAACCGCAGCCCGGCGGACGATTATTCCGCGCTGCTTTCGGAGCTCGAACGCTTCGATCCCGCGCTGCTCGAAAAGCCCCGCCTCGTCGCCGCGAACAAAATGGACTGCGAGGCGTCCGCCAAGAATCTCGCTGCCTTCCGCCGCCGTCATAAGGGCGCGGAAATCCTCAAGATTTCCTGCACCGAAGGCTCCGGTCTGGACGCGCTCAAGAAGCGCGTCCGCGAAATCGTCGAGTCGCACGACTCGGACTGATTCCTTTCCGCGACACCCGTTCATCTTTATCGCTCGCCATGGCAAAAAAAATTCCCACCGACGGAAAGACTTCCGCCGTCTCCTCCATCAACGACGCCTTCGGCTCGCTGCGCATCGACGGTCTGCCGCAGGCGGAAACGCCGAAGAAGCGCCGTTCCGCCGACTCCAAGCCGGACGTTCCCGCGAAGCTCGGAAAAGTGAATCTGCGCGTCGAAAAATCCGGGCGCAGCGGAAAGACCGTGACGGTTCTCTTCGGCTCCGGAATCGCCGCGCTTCCCGCGGAACAGCGTTCCGACCTGCTCGCATCGCTCAGGCGCAAATTCGCCTGCGGCGGCGCCGAAGTCGACGGCGAAATCGAACTGCAGGGCGACGACCGCGAGCGCGTCCGCTTCTTCCTCCGGCTTCTCGGCTTCACCGCCTGACGGGAACCGCGGCGTTCCCGCCGCTCGTCTTCCGAAAAAAAAAGCGTTCCCGCGCGGTTTTCGCGGGAACGCTTTTTTTTCGGAATCTCCGGGCGTTCAGTTTTTTTTGCCCCAGAGCTTTTCCATGCGGGCGACGGTGCAGTCGCCGCAGGATTCGTTCGTCATGATTTCGAGGGCGGAGCGTCCGGCGGGCAGGAACGGAAGCACGTGTTCGCCGTAGGGCACGACGACGTCGAGAACGAACGGGCCGGGCGTGTCGAGCATTTCGCGCACGGCGGCGGTCAGGTCCTCGCGTCGGATGACGCGTCGGCCGTTCACGCCGAAGCCCTTGGCGATGGTGACGAAGTCCGGATACAGCCCGGGAATGTTGTCGGGCGAACCGATGTTGTTCACGTCGCCGAGCAGCGTCTGCCCGCGGTTGGAGCCGTAGAAGCAGTCTTCCCACTGAGCGACCATTCCGAGGAACTGGTTGTTCAAAATCATGATCTTGACGGGAAGTTTTTCCACCGCCATCGTCGCGAGTTCCTGAATGTTCATCAGCACGGAACCGTCGCCGTCCACGTTGACGACGGTCTTTTCCGGGTGAGCGGCGGCGACGCCGCAGGCGGCGGGAACGCCGAAGCCCATCGTTCCCGAACCGAGCGAGCTGATGAAGGTGCGCGGCTCCTTGAAGTGGTAGTACTGCGGCGTCCACATCTGGTGCTGACCGACGCCCGTGCAGACGATCGCCTCGCCCTTCGTCTCTCGGTAGAGCGCTTCGACGGCTTCCTGCGGCATGATGTGCGGGGAGCCGTGGCGGTCGTAGCTGAACGGGAACGGGTGCTGTTTTTTCCAGCCGTCGATCGTCCTGAACCAGTCGGTCAGGTCGGGCTTCCTGAATCCGGTGCGCTCCGCGAGCTCGAGCAGGCGCGTGAGCGCGTCGTGGATTTCGCCCTCGATCGGGAACTGGACGCGCTTGTTCTTGTTGTGTTCGGCGCGGTCGATGTCGAAGTGGACGATGGTCGCGTTGGGCGCGAAGGTCTTGACGGGCCCGGTGATGCGGTCGTCGAAGCGCGCGCCCATGGCGATGAGCAGATCGGAATGATACACGGCCCAGTTGCCGGCGACGGTGCCGTGCATGCCGAACCAGTAGAGCGACTGCGGGTCGTCCGGCGGGAACACGCCCAGGCCCATCAGCGTCGAGGCCACGGGAACGCCGGTCAGCTTGGCGAACTTGCGGAAAAGCTCGGTCGATTCCGAGGAAATGATGCCGCCGCCGATGTAGAGCACGGGCTTCTTCGCGGAGGAAATGAGGTCGAGCACGAGCTTCAGCTCGTCGTCCATCGCGTGCTGTTTTCCCGGAATCTTCACGGGAAATTCGTCGAGCGACTTCGGGAACTTCGGAGTGAAGAGCGCCTGCTGAATGTCCTTCGGAATGTCGATGACGACGGGGCCCGGACGACCGCTCGTGGCGATCTTGAACGCCTTGAACATGATTTCCGGAAGTTCCTCCGCGTTCAGCGCGAGGAAGCTGTGCTTGACGACGGGGAGCGTCATGCCGAAGAAGTCCGTCTCCTGGAACGCCTGTTTCCCGATGAACTGCGAAAAGACCTGTCCCGTGATGAAGATGACGGGAATGCTGTCCATGAACGCGTCGGCGATCGCCGTGACGAGGTTCGTCGCGCCCGGTCCGCTCGTCGCGAAGCACACGCCGGGCTTGCCCGTGGAGCGCGCGTAGCCGCTCGCCATGAAGCCGCCGCCCTGTTCGTGGCGGGGGAGAATGACGCGCATCTTCTTCGTCTTCGAGAGCGCCTGGTTCAGTTCGATCGCCGAACCGCCCGGATACGCGAATACCGTATCTACACCGAGGAGTTCGAGGCAGCGGACGACCACGTCCGCGCCGCGCATCTTCGCGCCGCCGTCCGCGGCGCCCGTTTTGATCAGTGTCGGTTTTTCGGATACGATTTCTTGCTTGCTCATAGCGTAAGTCTGAATAAGGAAAGCCTTGAAAATAAAGAAATTCCCGCGTTCCCGCAATAGCGGACTCGCGCGGCCGTCCGCGCGGCGCCGCGCCTTGCCGCGTCTCTTCTCGGGCGCGTCGCCGCCCGCTTTTTTTTTCGCTTCACTCTTGGCGGCGGGAGTCTCACACTTTCGCGAAGTTCAGTCATGATAAGCCAATCGAACGATCGAGTTTTGACGCGCGACACGGACGCGACCGTCGTGCCTTCCGGAGAATCCGCGCTGCTGCCCGCGGGAACGCAGGTGAACATCACGCACCGCCTCGGCGGCAACTTCACCGTCGTCTGCGACGTCGGCATGTTCCGCATTCTCGGCAAGGACCACGACGCGCTCGGCGAGCCCGCTCCCGACGTCGCGGAACTCGCGAAGGGCGAGACGAACGCCTACGGCTCCTTCGGAACGGCGGAGCATCCCGGCCACGTCGGCAGGCCCGACGTCGACGCCGTCTGGGCGGAACTGCGCAACGTCTACGACCCGGAAATTCCCGTGGACGTCGTGAACCTCGGCCTCATCTACAAGCTCGAAATCGAGCCGCTCGGCGACGACCGCTGGCGCGCGCAGATCGCGATGTCGCTCACCGCTCCCGGCTGCGGCATGGGACCCGTCATCGCGGAGGACGTGCGCAACCGCGCGCTCTCCGTTCCCGGCGTGAACGAAGCCCGCGTCGAAATCGTCTGGGAACCGCCGTGGACGCAGGACATGATTTCCGAAGAAGGAAAAATGGAGCTGGGGCTGATCTGAGAAAAGCGCTTCGCGCCGGTTATGGTTTAAGGTGTGTTGGTGAGTGACAGGAGCAGTGAACAGCGAACAGTGAATAATGAATAACGCCTTGCGTTCGGCTTCGCCGAAAGGATTTTCAATATTGTATTCATCACTGCGTTATTCACTATTCATTATTAATTATCCGTTATTCAATGATCCCGTCACCTGTCATTCCCTTAAACAAT
>JBJEVP010000243.1:0-6551 GCA_051884475.1 Candidatus Spyradosoma sp. | reverse complement strand
CTGCACGCCGGAGGAGCTGCGGGAAGTGAATCCCGACGTCGATTTCGCGAAGCTCCGGCGCGGCCAGAAAATCCGCGTTCCCGCGAAGAGCGAATGAATTTTCAACACGGAAGAAAAACAGGAATTCCCAAGCCATGAACATCACCAGAATCCTCTCTCTGCTCGCCGTCGCCGCGTTCGCGGGAACGCCCGCCGTCTCGCTTTTCGTTCCCGAAGTCCGCGCCGAAGCCGTGGCCGTTCCCGCCAGGGCGGAAAAGGCGACCGTCGCCGTCGGCAAGATCCGCGTCGCTTCCGAGCTCGACAGAAACGTCCGGGCGGCGAACGCGACGACCGCGTTCAACCGCGTCGTGCAGTCGCTCACCGACAGCATCAACTCCGCGATTCAGTCCACGCGCAAGCTCACGGTCATTCCCGTGACGGACATCGACATCTGCATCGCCGCGGTCGAGAGCGGCGACGGCACGCTCGCGGGCGTCGATCAGGAGGTCGTCGCCGCGTTCAAGGCGGTGAACTACACGATCTCCGTTTCCGTGGACGACTTTCAGGACTCGCGCAAAAAGAAGTATTTCAAGGCGCTCGGCAAGGAGGTGGAAATCCGAAAGATCCGCCTCAGCGGCGTCGTCAACTTCATCGAAGGCCGGACGGCGACTCTCGCCGAGTCGCGGCGCTTCACCGTCGAGAAGGAAATCCGGCTCGGGAACGACATGACGCTCGACAGCGAAGGCGGGAGCGAGACCGAAAAGATCTTCATTCCGCTCGCGACGGAGTTCTGCCGCAAGTTCGCCTTCGACCTGGAGGACAAGCTCTTCCCGCCGAAGATCATCGCTATCGACAAGAAGGGCGTGCTGACCATCAACAAAGGGCAGGACACCGACATCTTCAAGGGGCAGATCTACGAAATCTACGAAGAGGGCGAGGAGATGATCGATCCCGACACGGGCGAATCCCTCGGACTTCAGGGCGCGTTCGCGGGAACGGCCAAGGTCACGCGCTGCTTCCCGAAGTTCTCTTCGCTCAAGGTCGTCTCCCGCGAAGAGGACACGGAGATCACCGTCGGCTGCGTGGCGCGTCCCGCGCAGGAGGACGCCGCCGCGGCGGACGAAGAATGAGCGCTCCCGCCTCCGCGAAAAGATTTTTTCCTCTCTCTCCGTATCGACCATGAAGATTTTCGAAAGCGGATTTCTGCGCGGCGTTCCCGCGTTCATCGACCGGATTTTCGCCCGCGGCATGCTGACGCAGATCGCGGCGTTCGCCGTCGCCGTTCTCGTGCTGTGGCTGGGAGCGTGGGCGCTGCTTTGCCTGGCGGGAATCACGCTGAACGAAGAAGGACCGTTCGAGATTCTGAACGTCTATTACGTGCTGCTCAACGGCGTGGACATGGATCCGACGCTCGAGCCGCACGTGCAGATCATCACGATTCTCATCAGTTTCGCGGGATTCGTGATTCTGTCCGGCGGTCTGATCGCGGTCTGCTCCAACATGGTCGAGCGGCGGGTCGAGCTTTTCCAGAAGGGGCTGGTGAGCTACTACCACGAAAATCATTTTCTGATCGTCGGCTGCGGCGAAGCGCTGAACGGGCTGATCGAATCCATTCACAGCGGCGCGGTCGGTTCGCTCGGGAGGGGCGGCATCGGAGGGCGCTACGCCTACTCCGGCGAGGACATCGTCATCGTCACGGGCGGCGACGTCGAGCGGGAACGCGAACGCGTGCTCGCGGCGATTCAGTTCGAGGACAGCAGCCGCCGCTATCGGGACCGCATTTATTTTTACTACAACGCGATGGAGACGGAGGATCAGATCGCGAAGCTCTATCCGGAACGCGCGAAGGTCATCTTCATTCTCGGCGACAGGGAATCCAGCGTCGGGCGCGACGTGCGCAATCTTTCCTGCATGGGCACGCTCTCCCTGACGGTCTCCCGCCGCGCGGCGCAGTTCCCGCGCGCGAATCCCGTTTCCGTGTTCGTCGAAATCGACCGTCCGGAGACGTTCACCATTCTGCAGAAGGTCGACAAGATCCCGATCCGCAGCGAGACGCGCATCGATCCGCACCCGTTCAGCCTGCACGAAAATTACGCGCGCAAGCTCTGGGGGCTCTACGGCGCTCCGAACGCGGGCTCGGCGGCGTATCGTCCGCTGGACTATCTGCCGATCACCGAGGATTCGGACCGGCGCGTGCACCTCGTCGTCGTCGGGCTGAGCGGCGCGGGAACGGCCCTGCTGCTCGAGGCGCTGCGCATCTGCCACTACGCGAACTTCGAGACGCGCGGCGTGAAGACGAAGATCACCGTCGTCGACCGCGATTTCGAGCGGAAGCGCGACGCGTTCTTCGCGCAGTTCCCTCATCTCGATCAGATTCGCGACGTCGAACTCGAGTTCCTCGCGGAAAACGCGGAATCGCCCCGCGTGCGCGCGGAGATCGAACGGCTCGCGCGCGATCCCGACTGCCTGCTCACCGTCGCCGTCTGCATCGACGATCCCGAAATCGCGCTCGCCGTCGGGCTGAATTTCCCCGAAGCGCTCTACCGCTACGAGGACGGCGAAAAACCGCACGGGAACTCCGTGCTGATCCGCCAGACGGCGCTGGGCGAACTCGCGAACTCGGTGGACGGCGAGACGAAGCGCTACCGCTACGTCCGCGTGTTCGGGACGCTCGGCGAGGACTTCGACGCGGAGCTGCTCAACGACGCGATTCCGATGCGCATTCACTACGACTACGAGACTTTCGACTACAAGAACGGAAGCCCGCTCGTCGATCCCGTCGCGGAACCGACTTCGGAGGAGAGCGTTTCCGAAATGAAGCGCCGCTGGCGGGAACTCGCCGAATACAAACGCTGGTCCAACCGCTTCCAGGCGGAGATGTTCCGCACCTATCTGCGCACGATAGGCTTCGACGTCGTGCGTTCCCGCGAGTCCTCGCGCGACGTGCTGCACCGCGTCCGCAATCTTCTCTGGAAACACCGTTCGGTGCTCGCGAAGATGGAGCATCGCCGCTGGTGCGCGGAAAAGACGCTTTCCGGCTTCGTCGCGGGAACGGTGAAGAACGACGTCCGCCGCGTGCACTGCGACATCCGCGCCGCGGAGGAGCTTTCCGAGGAAAAACGCAATCTGAGCTTCCGCCCCGTGCTCAACCTTCCGTTCCTGCTCGCCGGGGACCATTGGGAAATCGTGCCGCTCGCCTCGGACGAAGACTCCGTTCCCCGCGGATGAGCGCGTTCCCGTATTTTTTTTCTCAACACGAACACTGATCCACCTATGACTGCCATGAAAAACAAGATCACGCTGTCCGCGCTCGCGGCAGCCTCACTCCTCGCCGTCGGCTGCGTCGCTCCGTCCCAGCCCGTCGTCGTGGACAACCACGAAGAAGTCGCCGCTTCCGTCAAAATGGAGCCGGCGAGAATCAAGCCGATTCTCGACATCGGCGCCTCCCGCGTCAGCGGCCGCGGCGAAGCCGTGCTCAAGCAGGAAGATTCGGCGATGCCCTCGCTGAGTCTCGGCGGACTCGTCGGCAACGGCGCCGCCATGACCGACCCGAGCGTTTTCGACGGACTCAGCCCGCTCGAAAAGGACGCTCTCAGCGACGCCATCGAAAAGACCTGCCGCGCGAACCGCTGCCAGTATCTGCTCGCGCCGCGCTTCGAGATCAAGACCGTCGGCAGGCGCGCGACCTGCATGGTCACGGGCTTCCCGGCGAACGTGATCGCCGTCGTTCCCGTCGATCCCGCGGACACTCCCGCGGCGATCGGGCGCAAGTGAGCGGATGACTGATCCTCGGACGGCGGATGATTGAGGGGCCCCTCCCGGTTTTGCCCGGGCGGAAACCTTGAACTCCCAGTTATCCGCCGTCCGTCCTCGGCGCTCCGTCGTCTCTCTTCTCCGCCGCGTCCTCGAAATCCTCATTCTCAAAAAAAAACGCGAAGACCGCGAAGTCAAAGGAAGGTAAAGAAAGGGCTTCGGGGACAAAAATCTGTGCACATCTGTGAAATCTATGTCTGAAAAACGATGAGCGCGGAGCAGTGAATAACGAGCAGTGAACAGTTGAAAGTTCCTGCTTGATTTTTTGAAACACGGATTGAACGGATGAAAACGGATTTTCAGTGAATAATCGATAATGGATAACGGATAATGCTCACTTAGGTTTTCGCCTAAGCAAAAACTTTCAACTCTCAACTTTCAATTTTCAACTATCCGCTATCCGCTTTCCCTCTCATCTCTAAGCCCTCATCTCTCCTCTTTTTTTAACTGGAAGTCATAAAAGTAAAAAGAAATTTTTTGGGAAGCGACTTTCCGGTCACTGGTGTCCACTTAAAATTTAAGAGGACTCAAAAACAAGCTTTATGGACGCCCACACCTGAATTATCCGTTCTGTTTTACAGTTTTGGTTCTTTGGAATCGTCAAGGGTGGGGAAAATCCAAAATCCTCTCTAAGGCAGATAAATAAAGGCTTCAACGCTAATCGTTCGTTTTTTTAGTGGACACTAGTGACTTTCCGGTCGCTTCTTGAAGTTTTTCAAAGGAAATTTCTTTCTAAGAGATTCCGCCAAGCGGCAGGAATGCCGCTTCCCCAAAAGCACGGAAATCCAAGCCCCGACGGGGCGAAATTGCTCAGCGTAGGGCAAGCGAACTCGTTCGCGCGGCCCTACGAAAACCGAACAGAAAAATGCGCTCTGCAGGAGCGCGATTGAAGATACGCTGCACGACCGCAAAAGCGTTCCCGCAATCGCGTCCCTGCAGGGCTTTTCTCCGTTCACGTAGGATCGACCCATGCGCGACGCACAGCGCGCTTGGGGGAAAGCCCCGCAAATCGGCCGCGCCTGTAAGGCGCAACCGCCCGAAGCGCGCCGTTCCCGCAGGGGAAGTTGCGCCTTTCAGGCGCGTGTTCTTTTGAGTCGTTCCCCCAAGCGGCGATTTGCCGCATGGGGTTATCATTGTTCCGCATTTCATGCGGATTCCTGATGCAGGCCGAAAGAAGACAGGGCGAAGGAAGCCCGGTTCGCGGGAACGTTTTTGGGAACGCGACTTTCCGGTCGCTTTTCGAAATCCCTGAAAAGAAAACTTCCTTTGAAAAGACTCCGACAAGCGATGGGTAAGCGAAGCGTGGAGCCGAGTCATTTCTCCGGAAGAGCGATTCCCGAATACTGATTCAGCTCGTTCGTCGTGTAGGCGAACTGCGTTCCCGCCTCGGTCGCCGCGCCGCGGTTGTCGACGTTGTCGAACGCGTAGGCGTATGCGTCGTTCCCGAGCGTCGCCGAGGTCAGCTCGCTCCGCGCGTTGTAGCCGAATTGTCGGAGTTTTCGTTTCATGAAGATATTGTTCTCTTTTAAGCGTCTTTCGGTGGTAATTGTTGCCGTTGCTCTTTCCTCGAAATGATTTCGCCGGAAGAAGATGCAGACAAATATGCGATGACGTCAGACAACGTCGTTAACTCTCGGGAAGAGTCAGGCGCGGCGTCGTATTTGCCGCGCACCGACAGCAGGTATGCCGCGATGTCCGCGGATTCATCCGCGATTATATCCTTTCCCGACAAAAGCAATTCCGAGATTCGATCTTCCGGTCTCAACTTCAGCGGATCGACGCTGAGGATACTTGCGATACGGCACCAATGAATGCAAAAATCCTCGAGTCGTCCCTCGGAAATCTTTTTTTCTGATTTTATTTTTTCATAAAGCATCTCGATGGGCAAAGAGCGCCTGCGCGCATACATGTCTCTTCTAAGAAAGACACGAACTTCCCGGACGCGAGAGACAAGATAAACGGTCAGGACAATCAGAATGCCCACCCACGTCGCACAAATGAATAAAGGCAGATTCATGTCAATAAGTGCTGTCGTCTATGGCGCAGACTCCCAGGCATCCGATAAATCTTCCGAAAAGAAACGATAGTGCGGACACCGCGATAAGATTAGACACGGGATTTAATCTTCGTCCGAGCATTCGAAGTCCTATTTTCATTTCCGTCTTCAGTTCTATCAAGCTGAAAAGCGTTGTCCATGTCGGTGTTGAGCCTAGCGGAGCATATGGTTTTAGAGGAACGCTCACCGCGGGAAACGATATTCCCAACGCTGTATACGCCCAAGCCGTTTCAGCACCGAACATACAATTTGTGAGGCATTCGTCGAATCGTCCTTCTTCGTGGCAATCACAAGCATTTCCCAGCTTATCAATTCTAAGATCTGGAATGTTTGAGCAATACGCATACAGATTCACCCCGCCTTCTTCCTCGATTGGGTCGCGGGAGAGCCACCTTCCGTCGGTCGGGGAGTAATGGCGGTAGTTGTAGTACACGAGACCGAGTTCGGAGTCGTAGAACTCGGACGACCATTGGAAGGGCTGCGTGACGTCGCCCGTCGCGGAAACGGCGCCGAAGGGAGCGTAGTCGTAGCTCGTGCGGACGTAGCCGGAGGGCCCGAAGACTTCCCACACGTTCTTCGTGACGTCGTGCCCGTAGGTGAACCACGAGCCGTCCTTCTGAATCGCGAGCGGGCGCGTCGCGGTCGGCCGCGTCGGATCCCACAGCACGAGCCACAGCGCGGGATGCGCGGCGCGCGTCAGATC
>JBJEVP010000242.1:4935-6574 GCA_051884475.1 Candidatus Spyradosoma sp. | reverse complement strand
TGCCGCGGGCTGCTGTTCCGGGTCGTCAACCGCGTGCGCAACATCGCCGCCGCGCGCGACAAGTTCCGCGTGCGCGGGCACACGCTCCCGCAGGTGAAGGTGATGCAGGTGCTTTTCGAGCGCTCGGAGGAGGGCGCGAAGCTGAAGGACGTCGCGCGCGAGCTCGGGCTGACGCCCGGCGCGGTCTCGCAGACGGTGGACGCGCTCGTGCGCACGGGCTTCGTCCGCCGGAGCGCGGACGCCGCCGACCGCCGCGCCGTGCGCCTTTGCCCGACGAAGAAGGCGATCGCGTTCCGCGACCGCATGGACCGCATCACGCTGGAGGTTCTCGACCCCGTCGTCGCGGAGATTCCGGAAAAGGATCTGGAGACGTTTTTGCGGGTGCTGACGCTTATGAACAGGCGCCTTGAAGAGCGCCGGGAGACTTTTTGAAGAAAAATTCGTTTTAACCGCCAAAGAAACAGGACAATGAGCAGATTATCCCTCGTGAAGATCATCCCCGCCGCCGCCGGAGCGTTCGCGCTCGCGTGCGCGGGAACGCCGCTTTTCGCGCAGCAGCCGCCGGGAGCGCCGGGCGGCGCGGAAAAGCTTGAGCTCGTCGCCGCGGGAACGGTGACGGAGTCGGAAAACGTCGTGATGCGGCGCTATCCCGGGCGCGTCGTTTCGCCGGCGACGATCGCCGTGACGGCGCGCGTTTCGGGCGACCTGCTCGAAGTCGCGTTCAAGGAAGGCGATTTCGTCCGCAAGGGGCAGCCGCTTTACCGGCTGGACGACATCCGCTACGTCGCCGCGGTGAAGAGCGCGGAGGCGAAGATCGCGCAGTACCGCGCGCGCGTCGCGTATTCGAAGGCGAATTTCGAGCGCACGCAGAAGCTTTTCGACAAGGACGTCTCGACGCAGGACGAGCTCGAGAGCTCGCGCAGCGAATACGAGGCGAACAAGGCGCTGCTCGCGGCGGCGGAGGCGGACCTCATCGTCGCGCAGGACGACCTGAAGAACACGCGCATTCTCGCTCCCGCGGACGGGCGCATCGGCGTGAACGCGGTGCCGCTGGGCAGCTACGTGACGCCCTCGTCGGGCACGCTGGCGTCGGTCGTGCAGGTCGATCCCGTGCGCGTGCGTTTTTCGCTGAGCAACCGCGAATTTCTGGTGATGTTCGGCGACGTGAAGACGCTGCGCGAGCAGAGCCGGATTTCGCTGCTGCTCGCCGACGGCAAGGAATACGAGGCCGAGGGAAAAATCGACTTCGTGGACAACACGGCGAACGAGCGCACGGACACGGTGCAGGTTTACGCGCTGTTCCCGAACACGAACGGCAGGCTCGTTCCCGGGAGCACGGTTTCGGTGATTCTGGGGCGCGCGACGGGAACGCGCATGCCCGCCGTCACGCCCTCGGCGGTGATGTACGAGGCGAAGAGCGCCTACGTTTACGTGCTCGACGCGGAGAACACGGTCGAGCGGCGCGACGTCGTGCTCGCGCAGTCCACGAAGGATCTGCAGTTCGTCGAGAGCGGGCTCGCCGCCGGCGAGCGCATCGTGACGGACGGCACGCACAAGGCGCTTCCCGGGCGGAAGGTGAAGGTGGCGGAAGCGCAGGCGGCTGGTGACAGGTGACAAGTGACAGGTGACAAGTGACAGG
>JBJEVP010000242.1:0-4835 GCA_051884475.1 Candidatus Spyradosoma sp. | reverse complement strand
GTGACAGGTGACAAGTGACAGGTGACAAGTGACAGGAATAACGGATGGTGGATAATCATCACTCATCAACTATTCATTATCCGCTGCTCAATGCTCTTGTCACTTGTCACCGGAAACCTGTCACTTTCCCGCGCGTTGACGCTCAAAATCCAAAAATTTTTACTTAGAAAAAACAGATGTTTTCCAAAATTTTCATTGAGAGACCGCGCCTGGCGGCGGTCGTCAGCCTGGTGATCTTCATCGCGGGGCTGATCAGCCTGATGCGCCTTCCCGTCGAGGAATATCCCGACATCGCGCCGCCGAGCATCCGCGTTTCCGCGAGCTACACGGGCGCGAGCGCGGAGACGGTGCGCGACGTCATCGCCACGCAGCTCGACGCCGAAATCAACGGGCTCGAGGACATGCTTTACTTTTCCTCGACGTGCTCGAACAGCGGCGACTACTCGTGCAGCATCTCGTTCAAGACGGGCGTGAACGACGACATCGCGATGGTCAACGTGCAGAACGCGATCAAGCGCGCCGAGTCCAAGCTCCCGTCCGAAGTGCAGCGCACGGGCGTGCAGGTGCGCAAGCGCAGCAACGACATGCTCGCCATGTTCGCGTTCACGACGGACGGCACGTCCATGAACACGCAGGAGCTGAACAACTACATCTCGACGACGGTCTGCGACGCGGTTTCGCGCGTGGACGGCGTCTCCTCGGCGGACGTGATGGGCGGCGACGTGTATTCGATGCGCATCTGGCTCGATCCCGTGCGGCTCGCCGGGCTCGGGCTTTCGACGTCGGACATTTCCGCCGCCGTGCAGTCGCAGAACATTCAGGCGGCGGCGGGAACGCTCGGCTCCGAGCAGGGCAACGATTTTCTTCAGTTCAAGATCAACGTGCACGGCCGCCTGACGACGGCGGAGGAGTTCGGCGACATCATCGTGCGCACGGGCGACGACGGCAGCCTGCTGCGCATCCGCGACGTCGCGCGCGTCGAGCTCGGCTCCAAGACGTATTCCGGGCGCGGGAACTTCAACGGGCGCGAGTCCGTCGGCATGGCGATTTTCCGCAACAGCGACTCGAACGCGCTCTCGACGGTGCGCGGCGTGCGCGCGGTGCTCGACGAGATGGCGTCGCGCTTTCCCGCGGGCGTGAGCTACGAGGTCTCCTACGACCCGACGCAGTTCATCGTCGTCTCGCTGGAGGAAATCGTCGAGACGATCGTGATCGCGCTGCTGCTCGTCGTGCTCGTCACCTACGTGTTTCTGCAGGACTGGCGGGCGACGCTCGTTCCCGCGGTCGCGATTCCGGTGTCGCTCGTGGGCACGTTCACGTTCATGTATCTGATGGACTACAGCGTGAACGTGCTGACGATGTTCGGGCTGATCCTCGTCATCGGCTCGCTGGTGGACGACGCGATCGTCGTCGTCGAGAACTGCCAGTCGCTGATGGCGCGGGAACGCCTTTCGGCGAAGGAGGCGGCGATCAAGAGCATGGGGCAGATCACGGGCGCGATCATCGCGACGACGCTCGTCACGATCGCGTGCTACGTGCCGCTGGCGTTCTACGGCGGCATGGTCGGGCGCATCTACATGCAGTTTTCGGTGACGATGTGCATCGCGCTCGTGCTCTCGACGGTGGTGGCGCTGACGCTCAGCCCGGCGCTGTGCTCGCTGATCATGCGCCCGCCGCGGGAACGCGTCGCGCCGTTCTTCCGGCCTTTCAACGCGCTGCTCGAAGGGACGAAGAAGATTTATCTCGGCGTCGTGGTGCGCCTCGTGCGGCGCGCGTCGCTGACGGTCGGGCTGATGCTCGCCGTGTTCGCCGCGATCTGGTTTCTTTCGGGAAAGATTCCCGGCTCCTTCCTGCCCGAAGAGGACAAGGGCTCGATCATGATGAACATCGAGCTCGCGCCCGGCGCCACGATCGCGCGCACGGAGGCGACGCTCGACAAGGTGCGCGAGCGCATCGGGAAAATCCCCGGCGTGCGCGTCGTGATGACCGTTCCCGGGCGCAGCCAGATGAGCTCTTCCGGCGAGCACGTCGCGATGGGCTTCGTGCGGCTCGAAGACTGGTCTGAACGCACGACGCCCGAGACGCAGCTCTCCGCGATCGTCGCCAACCTGCAGAAGGCGACGGCGGACATCCCCGAGGCGCGCGTCATCTTCTTCACGCCGCCCGCAATCATGGGACTCGGCGCCGTCGGCGGCGTTTCCGCCGTGCTCTGCGGCGAAGGCGACGTCGATCCCGCCGAGCTCTCCGAGGTCGTCAAGAAATTCGTCGCCGACCTCAACGCGATGCCCGAAGTCCGGCGCGCGAGCTCGTCCTACAACGCGGACACGGCGCAGCTTTTTCTCGACGTCAACCGCGCGAAGGCGGAATCGCTCGGCGTTCCCGTGAGCTCGATCTTCTCCACGCTGCAGAGCGCGCTCGCGTCCTATTACGTCAACGACTTCAACTTCGCGGGCGACGCGTTCCAGGTCAAGGTGCAGGCGGACAAGGGCTTCCGCGTCACGCAGGACGACATCCGCGGGCTGCTCGTGCAGAACAGCTCCGGCGAAATGGTGCCGCTGACGGCGGTCGCCACGCTGCGCTACACGGTCGGGCCGACGGAGATCCAGCGCTTCAACAAGCTCACGTCCGCGGACGTCTCCGTGCAGGTCGCGGACGGCTATACGAGCGGCGAGCTCATGGACATCATCTCGAAGATGGAGCTCCCGCGCGGCTATCACGTCGAGTGGAAGGGACAGAGCTACCAGGAGCGGCAGAATCAGGGGCAGATCGTGCTCATCATGGCGCTCGCGATGCTCTTCGCGTATCTCTTCCTCGTGGCGCAGTACGAGAGCTGGACGATTCCCGTTCCCGTCATGCTCACGGTCGCGATTCCGACGCTGGGCGCGCTCGCCGGGCTGATGCTCTGCGGCATGTCGCTGAGCGTTTACGCGCAGCTGGGGCTCGTGATGCTCATCGGGCTTTCGGCGAAGAACGCGATTCTGATGATCGAGTTCTCGAAGCAGTCCCGCGAGGCCGGCTACGCGATCAAGGAAGCCGCGCTGCTCGGCGCGTCGCTGCGTTTCCGCGCGGTGCTGATGACGGCGTGGTCGTTCCTCTTCGGCGTGTTCCCGCTCGTCGTGGCGACGGGCGCGGGCGCGGGTTCCCGCCGCGCGATCGGCGTGACGACGTTCTCCGGAATGCTCGTCGCGACGCTCGTCGGCATCGCCTTCGCTCCCGCGCTGTATTCGCTCTTCCAGCGCATGCGCGAGAGCTGCCGCAGGACCGTCAACCTTCCCGACAACGGAGTGAAGAAGAAGTGACGGGTAACCGGGAACTGGTGGCTGGAGATTTCCGAAAATGAAGTTTTCAAAAAGTTTTGCCGCAGGCAAAATCGCAATGCTCCAGTTACCGGTTTCCAGTTGCCAGCCACTTCGGACGCTTTTTCCCAATGCATAAAATTTTTCAACCATGAAACTTTCCAGAACATTCCTTACGCTTTCCGTTCCCGCGATGCTCGCGTTCGCGGCGTGCTCGACGGTCGAGGACGCGCGCGAGGCGCAGAAGCCCGAAAACCGGCTGCAGGGCGAGCGCACCGTCTCCTTCTCCGAGTTCGGCTACGCGGACGGCATGGCGCTTTCGCTTTCGGATCTCGAAAACATCGCGCTCGTCGCGAACCCGCAGATCTTCCAGGCGCGCCAGCAGGTCGTTTCCGCGCGGCTCGCCGTGCAGGACGTCCGCGCCGACTATCTGCCGACCGTGGAGGGCTCCGCCTCCTACACGCGCCAGACGCAGAACACGACGTCCTCGGGCAGCTTCCGTTCCTACGGCAGCGACAAGGTCGCGCTCTCGATGGACCTGCTGCTGTGGGACTTCGGCAAGACCGAGGCGAAGCTCGCGCAGGCGGTCGCCCAGCTGCTCGCCGCCGAAAAGAATCTGCTCTCGGCGGAAAATCTCGTCCGCTACAACGTGCGCAAGGCGTATTTCGAGCTGCGCCGCAGCACCGAGCTGAACGTCGTCGCCGAACAGGCGGTCGAGCAGTACCGCGAACACCTCGACCAGATGCGCGTGCGCCGCGCCGAAGGCACGGGAACGAAATACGCGTGCACCAAGGCGGAAGTGGACTACAACAACGCCGTGCTCGACCAGATCAGCAAGGCGAACGACGTGAAGACCGCGCGCGCGAACCTCAACCTCGCGCTCGGCTTCGCCGAATCGCCGGCCTACGGGCTCGGCGGGCACGTCATGGGCACCTTCGGGGAAGACGCGGAGACGCTGCTCGCGCTCGCGCGGGAACGCGAACCCGGGCTCGCCGCGCTCGTCGCGCAGGAAAAGGCCGCCTCCGCCTACGTGGACAAGACCGTCGCCGACCTCTACCCGTCGCTCGGGCTGAGCGTCTCCGCGGCGTTCACGGGCGACGACCTCGACATGCCGAAGATCTGGAACCTCATCGGCGCGGGAACGCTCACGCAGAACGTGTTCAACGGCGGGCGCAACGTGCGCGCGATCGAGAACGCGGTCGCGCAGCTCCGCGTCGCGCGCAGCAAGGTCGCCGCCTACGAGCAGGACCTGTATTCGAAGATCACGACCGCCGTGCTCACGCTCACGCGAGCGAAAAAACAGTACGAGGTCGCGCTCGTCTCCGAACGCGCCGCGCAGGAGAATTTCGAAATCGTGACCGAGCAGTTCAACGTCGGCAAGGCCTCGTCGCTGGACCGCACGGACGCGCAGGTCTCGCTGACGGAGGCGCGCGCCGCGACCGTCTCCGCGGAATACGACTACCGCGAAGCCGTCGCCGCGATCGCCTACCTCGTCGCCACCGACCCCGCCGACCAGCTCGTCGGCGACTGACGCCCGCG
>JBJEVP010000241.1:0-1728 GCA_051884475.1 Candidatus Spyradosoma sp. | reverse complement strand
CTCCGCCGCGTTTCGCGTTCCCGCGAAAAATGTTGCGCGGGAACGGGCGCCGCCGTAGCATACCGCGGCAACAGGATTACTTATGGCATCGCACATCGACAATCTGTTTTACAAGAACTCGGACGACTTCTTCGCCGCGAACGCGGGAACGGGCCTGACCTACGACGACGTTTCGCTCGCGACCTGTTTTTCCGACGTCCTCCCGCGCATGACGCGCCTGGACACGACGATTTCCGACAAAATCGCGCTCTCGCTCCCGATCATGTCCGCCGACATGGACACCGTCACGGAATCGAGAATGGCGATCGCGATGGCGCTCCACGGCGGGATCGGCATGATTCACTACAACATGTCCAACGCCGACCAGATCGACAAGGTCCGCCGCGTCAAGACCTACGTGCACGGCATGATCGACCGCCCGGCGACCGTTCCCGCCGACATCACCGTCGGCGACGTGCTCGCCCTCATCGAGCGCGAGGACTACAACTTTTCCACGTTCCCGGTCGTGGACGCCGCGGGCAAGCTCCTCGGGCTGCTGCGCGGCGGCGTCGTCAAGAGCCGCCACGCCGACCACAAGGTGGGCGACGTGATGATCCCGCGCGAGCAGGTGCTCACGATTCAGGAAAAAGACCTCGGCGGCGACCCGATCGCGACCGCGGACCGCATCTTCCTCGAGCACATCGGCACGAACAAGATCCTCGTCGTCGATGCGCAGGACCATCTGCGCGGGCTCTTCACGCTGTCCGACATCGAGCGCATCCGCGACGAGGCGGGAACGGACGCCATCCGCCCCTCGCGCGACGAGAACTTCCGCCTGCGCTGCGGCGCGTCCGTCGCCGTGCCGCGCTATCCCGACGGCCGCGTGAACTACGACGCGCTGAACGAGCACGTCTCCAACCTCGTCGCCGTCGGCGTGGACGCGATCATCATCTCCACGGCGCACGGCCATTCGGCGGGCGTCGGCGAGTGCGTGCGCTTCGTGCGCGACCATTTCAAGGATCTGACGATCATCGCCGGGAACGTGACCAGCGGCGAAGGCGTGGAATTTCTCGCCGACGCGGGCGCGGACTCCGTGAAGATCGGCCAGGGCCCGGGCTCGATCTGCTCGACGCGCATCGTCGCGGGCGTGGGCATTCCGCAGCTCACGGCGCTTTACGTCTCCGCGCAGGCGGCGAAGAAAAAAGGCGTGCGCATCATCGCCGACGGCGGCATCACGAAGTCCGGCGACATCGTGAAGGCGCTCACGCAGGCGGACTGCGTGATGCTCGGCGGCATGCTCGCGGGCTGCAAGGAAGCGCCCGGCAAGATCATGGAAATCAACGGAAAACTCTACAAGGAATACCGCGGCATGGGCTCGATGGAGGCGATGCGCCACGGTTCCGCCGCGCGCTACGGGCACGACCTGCGCAACAGCAAGGTGACGAAGGTCGCTCCCGAAGGCGTCGAAGCGCTCAAGGAAGTCTCCGGCAGCGTGGATCAGATCCTGATCACGCTCGCGGGCGGCGTGCAGAGCGGGCTCGGCTACCTCGGCGCGCCCGACCTGAAGACGCTGCGGGAACGCGCGCGCTTCATCCGCGTCACGATGGCGGGCCAGCGCGAATCCGCCCCGCACGACATCGTCGAAATCAAGACCACGCCCGGCTCGAAGGCGTGAGGGCGCTGCGCGCCGTGTAAGGTGTAATGTGTAAGGTGTAGTGTGTAGGGGCAATTCCCGGACGCCGAAAAAAA
>JBJEVP010000240.1:0-6607 GCA_051884475.1 Candidatus Spyradosoma sp. | reverse complement strand
TCAGGAAAGCAATCGGCAGAAACGCCGCGAACTCGAGAGAGTTGAAAAGCATGGTTCAGAAAAAAAGTTATGCGGCTTTTCGTTCGCCCGGAAAATGGTGCGTCTGGAGGGAGTCGAACCCTCGTCTCAACCTTGGGAAGGTCACATAATGGCCGTTATACGACAGACGCGAAAAACGAGGCGAAACGATAGCGGACGAAGCGTTCCCGCGCAACCTATTTTTTTCCGCGCCGGGAAAAAACGAGATCAGGCGGGCGTTCCCGCGGTGACGGGAAGCAGCCAGACGATGACGTTGTAGATGCAGTAGCCGAGGAACATCGACACGGGAAGCGTCAGCACCCACGCCCAAAGAATGCGGGTGATCGTCGAAAAATTCACTCGGCTCGCGTCCTTGGCGACGCCCACGCCCATGATGGAGGTAGAGACGACGTGCGTCGTCGAAACCGGCATGCCGAGCTGAGACGTTCCGATGAGAATGGAGGCGGAAGTGAGCTCCGCCGCGAATCCGTGCACGGGCAGGAGTTTGACCATCTTGTGCCCCATCGTGCGGATGATGCGGTAGCCGCCGCCCGCCGTTCCCGCCGCCATGACGAGCGCGCAGGTGATCTTCACCCACACGGGAACGTCCGCGCCCTCCGGTTCCTGCAGGAAGTGCAGCCACGAGGGATTGCTGTCGAACGCGCCGGAGGCCGTTCCCGCGACGAGCGCGAGCGTGATGATGCCCATGGTCTTCTGCGCGTCGGATGTGCCGTGCGCGAAGCCCATTCCCGCGGCCGAAAAAATCTGACACTTGCTGAAAATGAACTGCACCATCGCCGGCTTGGTCTTCCTCAGAATGATGAAGAACAGCGTCATCACGATCATTCCGAACACGAAGCCCATGACGGGAGAGAGCAGCATCGGCATCACGAGCTTGGGCCAAAGCCCCTTCGTGCCGCCCTCCACGGACCAGAAGAGCACGCTCCAGTCGATGTCGCCGGGCGCGTATCCCGCGGGCAGCGCGTGATGCGCGGCGGCGGCGAGCTCGGAGAAATTGCCCTCGGTCGTCTTGGCGAGGGCGCTCCCGCAGAGCGAGCCGATCAGCGTGTGCGAAGAGCTCGAGGGAATCCCGAACCACCACGTGATCAGGTTCCAGGCGATGCCGGACATCAGCGCCGCGGCGATCACGTGCATGTTGACGGCCACGGCGTCGACGAGTCCCTCGGAAATCGTCTTCGCCACGGCGGTTCCCCAAAGAGCGCCGAGCAGGTTCATCACCGCGGCGAGCATGATCGCCGTGCGCGGCATCAGCGCCCGCGTCGAAATCGACGTCGCGATCGCGTTCGCCGAATCGTGAAAGCCGTTGATGTATTCGAACACCAGAGCGGCGAAGAGGACGACCAGAAAAATCTCCATTGCTCAGGAAAAAGCGCGTTCCCGCGTTCCGAAACGTCAGGAATATTTCAGCGCGACCTGGAAGACGACTTTCGCCGCGTCGCGACAATGATCGATGGTGTCCTCGAGAAGCTCATACATGTCCTTGAGGATGATGACTTCCTTGGCGGAGACGTTGCCCTGATAAAGATCGCGCAGAAGGCCGACCATGAGGCGGTCCGCGTCGCCCTCGATGGTCTGAACGAGCTCGTAATCGTCCTGGATGCGCTCGACTTCCTTGATGGCGCGGAGCGTTCCCGTCATGCGCACGACGATCTCCGTCGCCCGCGTGAGCATGGAGATCTGCTTCTGCACGATGTCCGACGTGAACTGCTCGGGGCAGATGGAAAGGCGTTCGCCGATTTTGTAGGTGCCTTTGGGCACCTTGTAGAGCGCGTTGGCGAGCGCCTCGATGTCCTCGCGCTCGATCGGCGTGGAAAACGTCGTGCAGAGGTATTCCGAGATGACGAGCACGAGCTTCTTTTCCTTTTTTCGGGAAAAGTTGAGTTCCTCGAGCGTCTTCTCGAAACCGTCGCTCCCGCCGACCTCCTTGTAGAGTTTTTCCAGAATCAAAGCGGAATTGTGCGCCTCCTCGGCGGCGGATTCGAGCAGGCGGAAGAAACGGTCGTCCTTGCCGATGAGCTTGTTGAACAGTTCTTTCATTCTTGAAACGGATTTTGAAGAAAAGAAAACGTTCCCGCGCGCGGGAGATGAAGATACAAAAAAGGCGGAAGCGTATGAGGCTTCCGTCTTTTTCGTCGAAAAAGCATCAGATCTTCTTGAAGACGAGCGCGGCGTTGTGTCCGCCGAACCCGAGATTGTCGCTGATGCCGACCTTGATGTCCGCCTTGCGGGCTTCATTCGGGACGACGTCGAGATCGCATGCCGGATCCGGCGTGCGGTAGTTGATCGTCGGCGGAATGATGCCGTTGGCGAGCGCGAGCACGGTCGCGGCGGCTTCCACGCCGCCGGCGGCGCCGAGAAGGTGTCCCGTCATCGACTTCGTCGAGCTGACGGCGAGCTTCTTCGCGTGTTCGCCGAAAACGCGCTTGATCGCCGCCGTCTCGAACTTGTCGTTGAGCGGGGTCGAAGTCCCGTGCGCGTTGATGTAGTCCACGTCCTCGGGCTTGAGTCCGGCGTCGTCGATCGCCTGCTTGAAGCAGATCGCGAGCCCCTCGCCTTCCGGATCGGGGGAAGTGATGTGATAGGCGTCGCAGGACGCGCCGTAGCCGGCGAACTCCGCGTAGATGCGGGCTCCGCGCGCGACGGCGTGTTCGTAGGTCTCAAGGATGAGAATGCCCGCGCCCTCGCCCATGATGAAGCCGTCGCGGTCCGCGTCGAAGGGACGGCAGGCCGTGGCGGGATCGGGATTCGTGGAGAGCGCCTTCATGTTGCCGAAGCCGGCGAACCCGAGACGGGTGATGGCGGCTTCCGCGCCGCCGGCGATCATCACGTCGGCGTCGCCGTGGCGCATGTGCCGAAGCGCTTCGCCCAGAGCGTGAGAACCGGACGCGCAGGCGCTGACCGTGCCGTAGTTGACGGCCTTCGCCTTGCAGAGAATGCCCACCAGGCCGGCGGCCATGTTGGAGATGAGCGCCGGAATCATGAACGGCGAAACGCGGCGCGGGCCCTTTTCGAAAAGGGTCTGCGACTGCGTTTCGATCGTTTCCATCCCCCCGATGCCCGAACCGATGATGCAACCGATACGGCTCGGCTCGACGTCTCCGACCTTCAGCCCGGCGTCCTCCATCGCTTTCTTCGCCGCGACCACGGCGTAGCGCGTGTAAAGGTCATTGCGCTTGGCTTCCTTCGGATCCATATAACCGTCGATGGAGAAGTCCTTGACCTCTCCGGCGACTTTGCACGCATAGTCGGTCGTGTCGAAACGCGTCACAGTGCCGATGCCGCACTTTCCGGAGACGAGCGCGTCCCAGAAAGTCTGCTTGTCGTTCCCGATGGGGGAAATGACGCCAATCCCGGTCACGACGACTCTCGGTGTCTTCGATTCGTTTTGCACTTGGAATTGGGGATTAGTGGTTGAAAAAACTTGGCGAAGAGCGTCGAAGGCCCGCGATCAAGCGGCGGCCTTCTTCTCTTCGATGTACTTGATGACGTCGCCGACGGTCTTGAGCTTCTCGGAATCGGATTCCGGGATTTCGCCCTTGATTTCGTCCTTGAACGCTTCTTCAAAAGCCATGACGAGTTCGACCGTGTCGAGGGAGTCCGCGCCGAGGTCGCCCATGAAGGAGGCTTCCGGCGTGAGCTGTTCTTCATTGACGCCGAGCTGTTCGACGATGATTTCTTTGACGCGCTGTTCGATAGTTTTGTCTGACATGATAATTTTGGATTATTGGTTGTTAGAAAAATGAGTTTCGTGTTCAGAACGTGTTCGGACGTCTTCGCGAAAAGCCGCCCTCGACGTTCCCGCGATTGTCTTACATCGCCATTCCGCCGTCAACCGAAAAAACCTGTCCGGTGATGTATCCGGCGTTTTCGGAGCAGAGGAAATCGACCGTTCCCGCGATGTCCTCGGGAGCGCCGAAACGCGCGAGCGGAATGACGCTCTTGATCTTCTGCTGAACGTCTTCGGGGAGCACGGCGGTCATGTCCGTCGTGATGAATCCGGGAGCCACGGCGTTGACCGTGATGCTGCGGGTGGAAAATTCCTTGGCGAGGGACTTCGTGAGCCCGATGAGCCCGGCCTTCGCCGCGGCGTAGTTCGCCTGACCCGCGTTGCCCTGCACTCCGACGACGGAGGAAATGTTCACGATGCGGCCCCAGCGCTTCTTCGTCATCGGGCGCATGAGCCCCTTGATCCAGAAGAACGCGCTGGAAAGATTGGTGGCAATCACGTCCGTCCAGTCCTGTTCGCTCATGCGCATCATCAGACCGTCCTTGGTGATTCCCGCGTTGTTCACGAGAATGTCCACGCAGCCGTATTCCTTGAGAATCTCCTCGCAGGCGGCGGCGACGGCGGAACCGTCCGAGACGTCCACCGCCTTGGCGACGGCCTTCCCGCCGGCGGCGACGATGGCGTCGGCGACTCCGCCGCACGAAGCCGGGTTCTTGGAGACGCAGATGACGGTGTGCCCGTCAGCCGCAAGCTGTTCGGCGATCGCCTTGCCGATTCCTCTTCCCGCTCCCGTGACGAGAGCGACGCGCGGTGTGTGTTGCAGTTGCATGGTGCGAAGTCTTTCTGATTTCTTCCGTTTCCGCAACAGTAAAAACCGCGTCGGAAAAACGGCGCGCGCGATTTTCCGATTTGACGGGAACGCCGCCCCGGCGTAAAAGGGCGCTCCTTTCCGATGAAGCTCCCGGAGACATTCGCGCCCTTCCGTTCCCGAAACTACAGACTGTTCTATTCCGGGCACGCGATTTCGCTGACGGGCAACTGGATGACGCAGACGGCCATCGGCTGGCTCGTCTACGCGCTGACGCAGTCCACGGCGATGTCGGGCGCGGCGATGTTCCTCGGACAGGTGTCGCATTTCTTCGTCACGCCGCTCGCAGGAGTGATGATCGACCGCGTGAACCGGCGAACGATGCTGATCGCCGTGCAGTTCGGCGCGCTCGCCTCGGCGGCCGGCCTGACCTTTTTCCAGATATTCGACGGGGAAAGCGTTCCGATTCTCTTCGCGCTCTGCTTTCTGCGGGGACTCGTCGGCGCGGTGGAGATTCCGACGCGTCAATCGCTCATCGCGAAATTCATCGACGACGGCAGGCATCTCCCGCAGGCGATCGGCCTGAACTCCACGCTGTTCAACTTCACGCGCATCGTCTCCCCCGCGATCGCGGGAGAACTCTACGCGTTCTTCGGCGCGGCGTGCTGCTTCGCGGCGGACGCGCTGATGATGATTCCCGCGATCTTCCTGATCTCGGCGATGCGCTTCGACGCCCGCCCCGTTCCCGCGGAAACGCGATGCGGAGCGCTGTGTTCGCTGGCGGAGGGAATACGCTACACTTTTTCCGTTCCCGTGCTGCGCACGGTGATCTGCGGAATCGCCCTGCTCAGCACTTTCGGGTTCAGCTACACCGTGCTGCTTCCCATGTACGCGGACAGGGTTTACGCGGGAACGCCGGAGCTCTACGGACGCATGCTCACCGTGACGGGAGCGGGCGCCATCGTCGCCGCCCTGCTCATCGCGTTTCTCAAACGCGCGAAATATCTGCCGCGCTTTCTGATGCTCGGCAACGTGACGGTCGGCCTCTCGCTCGCGGCGATTTCGGTGAAGCCGCCGCTCGCGCTGTTTTTCGTCCTGCTCTTCACGGCGGGCTTCGGAAGCGTCCTCGTCGGGGCGTCGTCCAACACGCTGGTGCAGATGAACATCGACGAACGCTTCCGCGGACGCGTCATCAGCCTCTACACGATGGCGTTCACGGGAACGTTTCCGTTCGGCACGCTCCTGCTCGGCTGGTTCAACGAAATCCTCGGACTGATTCCCTGCCTCGGACTGAGCGCCTGCGTGTGCTTCGCGCTGGCGACGTGGTTCTTCTTCCGCCGCCGGATATTTTCCGCCGAATGACGGACGCCCTCAGCCGAAAATGCCGACGACGTGGTCGACGATGCGCGCGGGCGCGGCGAGCTTGCCCTTGCCCTCGTAGCCGCAGGCGAGCATCCCCTCGTCCGGCTCGACGATCACGTTGCCGCGTTCCCGCAGAATCTCGAGATTCGCCTGCGTCGCCGGATGCCGCAGCATGTTCACGTTCATCGCGGGAGCGACGACCACCGGCGCGCGCGTCGCGAGATAAACGCAGGTGAGCACGTCGGGCGCGAGCCCGTGCGCGAAGCAGGCGACGACGTGCGCCGTCGCGGGCGCGACGAGGAGCAGATCCGCCCATTCCGCGATGTCGATGTGCTCCGGCCTCCACGACGCGGAGTCCGCCCAAAGGTCCCGGGCGACGGAGCGGCGCGACAGCGTCTTCAGCGTGAGCGGCGTGATGAACTCCTCCGCCTCGCGCGTCATCAGCGTCTGCACCTCGGCGCCTTCCTTCTTCAGCAGCGAAACGATTTCCGCCGCCTTGTAGGCGGCGATGGAACCCGTCACGCCGAGCGCGATTTTCTTTCCCTCGAGAAACGACATAGCGGAAGCGAATTTTACGCGCGTTCCCGCCGGTGTAAATTGAAATTCTCGGCGCCGAATTTCAAGTTTGCGGGGGAAAGGCGATTGCGGTTTGATTGGCGGACATCATGGGC